>JBGSUP010000176.1:0-5534 GCA_041753485.1 Akkermansiaceae bacterium | reverse complement strand
TTGTGGCGGGCGCGGTGCTGATGCTTGGCTTGTATCTGCCGCTTGTGGCCAAAGCCGGTGCCGGGCGCGTGGTTTCCACAGACGGGCGGTGCATCCTGCCGGAGAGGTCCAAGGCTTTGTGGATCGCCGCAGGCTTGGCGGTGCTCTCGGTGGGCAGTCTCTGCTGGCACGGCTTGCCTGGCATCGACTTCGATGAGCGCATGCTGCGGCCGCGCAACAGTCAGGCGATGGCCGCTTTTGATCGGGTGCGCGTCTTGTTTCCCCAGTGGGGTGCCGACGCTCCCCGATTGCTGGTGGAGGGACGGGACGAGGCCACGATGCGGCAGCGTTTGCGAGAGGCGGAGCGGCGGCTTGCCCAGAATGTCGGGGTCGGCTCGGCGGTCTTGCCATCGCTTTGGTGGCCGGATGGCCCTCGCCAAATGGAGAATCGCGTGATTCTGCGTGAAATGGCGAAAAACTCCGGTGAATTGCTTGCCGCTGCGGATGGTGCCGGATTTAACGAGGAGGGTCTGGCGCTGGACCGCGCGGTGCTCACGGAAATAGGGCGCATGAGTGGCGCGGTGGACGTCGTTTTCCCGACATCGCCAGAGGCCCGCGAGATGTTGCGGATGTTTGTCTCGCGGGATCAAAGCGGCGGCGGCTGTGTCGCTGGAATGGTCAGCCCAGCAGAAGGCCTGGACGCCACCAGGGATGGCTACGAGACGCTGCATGCCCTGAATGGTGGCGGCATTTGGCTGGCCGGGTGGAGCCTGTTGCGGCCCGCCGTGGCACCGTTGGTGCGCAAGGATCTGACGGATGTTTTTCTCCCGATGGCCGGCCTGATGGTCCTCATGCTGGTGGCGATTTTCCGCTCGCTGCGGGTTGTTGCAGTTTGTCTGGCGGCGATGACTCTGAGTGGATTGATTCTGTTGGCGGCCATGGCATGGCTGGGCATAGGTTGGAATTTCCTCAATATTGCTGCGACGCCGCTGCTTTTGGGTACCGGGATCGATTACGGCATCCATGTTGGCCTGGCACTCAGGCGCGGTGGCGGCAATTTTGCGGCGATGTGGCATGGCACCGGCAAGGCCGTGGTATTCTGTGGGGTTTCCACCGCAATCGGCTTCGGTTCGTTGTGTTTCGCATCAAATGATGCGATGACCAGCCTCGGCGCGGTGGCGGTGATTGGCATCCTCGCCTGCATGGCCGTGAGCGTCTTCCTGCTGCCGGCATTCATCGCCTCCAGGCAACAGAAGACGGAACCGGAAGCCTCGGGATAAATCAGAAATCGCTTGGCAAATCGAAATTGTCTGCTAGCTTAAGCAATCATGAACTTTCTAGTAATGCCAGCGGCTTGTCACTTGTGGCAGTCCCTAGTGAGCATTTATTTGCGGCTATTTCTCCATCGTTTCTTTTTCCCCGGTGATCGTGCGGTCTGCCGCCTTGGGGCAGTTGTGGGCTCAATCATGGTGTTTTCCGGGAGCCAGGCGTCCGCCGCGGTTCCGATCCGGGCCCATCCTCAGAACCCCTACATCCTTGAATTCCGCGGCGAGCCGACTCTGCTGCGCACCTTTGGTCCACCCTACGAGTGGCTGTTCGATTCCACCTTGTCCTACACTCCTTACATGAACACATTCCAGCGCGATGGAATGAATCTGACGCGCGTCTGGTGCATGGGTTACCCGGCTTATGTTCCTGAGAATTTCACTCAACCCTGGGCCCGCAGCGCAAGCGCCTCCAATGCCCTGGACGGGCTGAAGAAGTGGGATCTCAACGTTTGGAATGAAGCCTACTTCACCCGGCTGAAGGCCATCGCCCAAGCGGCCAGCGATCGCGGCATCGTGGTCGAGTTCACCCTTTACTCGGTCATGTATGACGACCTTGAGTGGCGGAAAAGCCCCTTTCATCCGTCTAACAACGTGCAAGGCTACGGGTCCTCCGCCAATCGCTACGACTGCCTGCGCCAGAACAGCGCCAACGCCCTCCTGCTGGAAAAACAAAAGGCTGCGGTAAAGCGGATCGTCCGTGAGTTGAACGGCTTTGACAATGTGTTCTTTGAAATCGTCAACGAGCCGTTCTGGAACGAGCCCGGGGTCAAGGATTCCGAGGAAGTGGCGTTCCACAACACGATGCTCGCCGCCATCCGCGAAGAAGAAGCCACGCTGCCAAACCGCCATCTCGTCGCCCATAATTTCCCGCAGCAGATTTCAGCAATGTCCTCCGGTTTTGACATTCTCAACGAACACTACCCGGCTGCAGTGGCGGGAACCACCATCGCCGGTGCGGAGGCCCTCCTGAACAACCACTACTCCCGCGGCAAGATCCTCTCGCTCGATGAGACCAATACGGAAACCGAACCCCAGACACGCCTTGAGGCATGGATGTTTTTCGTCGGCGGCGGCGGAATTTACAATGGTCTTGATTACGAGAGTAAAGTCTACACCCAAGCCAACACAGCCGGTGACACGACCTTGGGACGAGCCATCCGCGGCAGCGTGCGCAACGCCGCGAATTACATGAAAGCGGCAGAACTGCTCACCCTCCGCCGCAATCTGGCCTGGGTCACCGGCGGCAATCCCACGGGATCCACCCTCCAGGCCAGTGCCAGTCCGGGGCGGCAATACGTCGCCTACCTGCATCACGGCCAGCGCAACAGCCAGAGTTTCCAGCTTCATTATGACCCGATCGACAGCTCCAACCACAGCGTGTCGCTGAAAGTGACGCTACCCGCCGGCAACTGGCGCGCGGTCTGGACCCGCCCGTCCGACATGACGGAATTGTCGGTGCAACTGCTGGCGGACCATCCCGGCGGCAGCGTGACTCTTGCGCCAGTGACTTATCAGGCGGATGTCGCCCTGCGGATCGATCCGCCCGCTCCGGCCGGAGGCGATCCGACTATCCCGCCCTCGGCTCCTACCGGTCTTCGCGTGGAGCCCTGAGAAGTGGCGGCGCGTGGCAGTGACGCGGCAGTGCCATCGTGAGCGGCTGCTTTGGCTGGCTGGCGGCCCATCCATGGTTGATCTTTGCTCCGGAATGGGCGAGTGTCAAAGGCATGAAAAACCTGCGCACGATCATTGCCGGTGTCGATTTTTCCTCATCCTCGTCTCAAGTGCTCGCACACGCCGGCAAACTCGCCGCCGCATCGGGTTGCGGACTGGTCGCCGCCCATGTGATCGGCGCGAGCACCATCAAGGAATGGGAGGAGTCGATGGGCCGCGAGGCACCTACCGCCGAGCGGGAGGATGAAATGACCGCACGCCTCAGTGAACTCGTTGCGGAGAACTGCCCGGGGGTATCGGCCGTGATCGATGTGCGCGTCGGCAGTCCGCACAAGGCGCTCGCCGAGGTTGTTAGGGATCATGGTGCGGACCTGCTGGTCTTGGGAGCCCATGATGTTTCCAAAAGGCGGCTGGGCTCGGTGGCGGCGCGTTGCGCGCGCTCGGTGCCGGCGGATGTCCTGATCCTCCGGGATTGGCAGGGTCGCTTTTTTCGCAAGATTGCCGCCTGCGTTGATTTTTCCCAATCATCGGCCACCGGCCTCGACCGCGCGATCACGCTCGCGGCGGTCCATCAGGCGTCATTGGAAATCATCCACGTCATCTTTCCCCCTACCCGCGATCCGTGGGGGAAGGTGATGGACCAGCCGATGGACTCGGCAGTCAGCTACGAAACCCGCGTTAGGGAGCGCGCAAAGCGTCGTTTGGATGAGTTCCTCGAGCCCTTCGCCGGGCGTCTGGCCGCCATCGAGGCCACAGTTGTTTTTTTGGAGGGCGAATCGCCGGCGGCCGCGATTGCCGCCCATGTGGATGTCGCGGAGATCGACCTCACGGTCACTGGCTCGCGCGAGGCATCCCGGGTTGCTGATCTCGTGCTGGGCAGCAACACTGAACGGTTGCTTCACGATTCGTCCTCCTCTGTGCTGATCGCCCGCGACTGATGTCACGATTGGTCGCTTGCAGGGCGGCTTGCCCGAGCTTTAGCCTGCGGTCGCAACAATCCGGAGCAAACGATCATGGCGCAACACATCGGAATTCTGACCAGCGGCGGCGACTGCCCCGGACTCAATGCCGCCATCCGCGGCCTCGGCAAGGCGGCGCGCGAACATTTCGGCATGCGCGTGACCGGGTTTCTAAACGGCTTCCGCGGACTCGCCCAGGACCAGTCGGTGGAACTCGACGGGGCGATGCTCTCCGGCATCCTAACAGACGGCGGGACGATTCTGGGCACCAGCCGCGACAAGCCCCACCGCATGTCCATCGGTGGCAGGCTGCTGGACATGACCGACGCCGTGGCCGCCACTTACCATCGCTACCATCTCGACGCCCTGGTATGCATTGGCGGCGGCGGCACGCAGAAAAACGCCCTCCGGCTGGTGGAGGCCGGGCTCAACGTGGTGACCCTGCCCAAGACCATCGACAACGACATCGCCCTGACCGACCGGTCATTCGGCTTTGACACCGCGCTGCAGATCGCGACCGAGGCGATCGACCGGCTGCATTCCACTGCCACCAGCCACGAGCGCATCATCGTGGTGGAGGTGATGGGCCACCGTGCGGGATGGCTGGCGCTGGAAGCAGGCATCGCCGGGGGCGCGGATGTGATCCTGCTGCCCGAGATTCCCTATCAGGCCGAGAAAATCGCCGCGGCGATCCGCAGCCGCACCCAGGGCGGCAAACGATTCAGCATCGTGGTTGTCGCCGAAGGCGCGATGTCAGTGGATGAGGCCGCCGAGGTGGATGCACTGGTTGCCGCGCGTGACAAGGCGGAATCGAAGAAACAAAGGACCGACCATTCCGAAAAGCTCAGGAAATTTCATGACGAGCACGTCGGCCATACGATTCGCCTCACCAGGAAACTTGAAAAGCTCACCGGTCAGGAAACCCGCTTGACGATTCTTGGGCACCTGCAGCGCGGCGGGACGCCTTCCGCCGCGGACCGCGTGTTCGCGACCTGGCTCGGCACCGAGTGCGCGGAGGTGCTCAATGCGCGGAAATACGGGGTGATGCTGGGGCTGCAGGGCAACCGCATCAAGTTGTTGCCCATTTCGGAGGTCGCCGGACGCAAGCGTCTGGTGCCGCACGATCATCCGCTGGTCAGCTCCGGCCGATTGGTTGGAACCAGTTTCGGAGATTGAGGATCTTTTGATTCACGCCCCACCCGGCGGCGCGGCGACTTGGGCGAGGGCGGCCATCACCGCATTGACGGCGGCGGGCGGCAGTGATTCGGGCACTACGGCACCGAGCACGAGACAGCCGTAGGCAGTTTCCACCGGGATCACCTCAAGGGTGGTGCCGGCGCCGATTTTCACGTGCACGTTGTTGGAAGCGGTGCCCGGCCGGCGCGAAGCCAGTGCCAGGCTGCGGGCGAGAAAATGCAAGCGCCCGAGCTGGCTCTCGTCGAAAATGACGGCTCCCTCGCGGTCGAGAATAAACAAACCCGTTGCGGCGAAGTGCTGGCCCATCCAATCCCGGAAGCGCCGGATGCGATCCAGAAACGGACCACGTGCCGCCGAGGTGGAGGGTTCTGCGGGCGCGGCCACTGGTGGCCTTGGCGGC
>JBGSUP010000175.1:0-3745 GCA_041753485.1 Akkermansiaceae bacterium | reverse complement strand
GGAAACCGCTTTCATCGCCGCCGCCGTGCAGGGCGAGGGCATCTTCACCGGCAAACGCGGCGGCGTGGGCCGGAAAGACTTTATCTTCGCCGATGACGGCTCGGATTTCGCCGGCGAATGGCGCGCCTTCGAATCGGCGGAAGCGATGAACTTCGACCCCCAACGCTGCGGCCAGCTCGGCATCCTCGCCCGTGGGGCGCGCGAGACGGCCAAAGGATTTGACCGGCTCCGCTCGCTGGCTGGCCGCTTCGGCTGGGATTGGCAAGCTGTGGATTTCAAGCAGCGCCGCGAAGCCGTCGGCCATGCGATGCTCGCCAGCTTCAGCGACCAGCTCGCGATCCGTTTCAATCAGGGCACACTCGCCTGCAAGCTCGTAGGCAACCGCCGTGGCAAACTTGACGAGGAGTCCTGTGTCGGCAACGCCCTGGCATTCGTCGCGGCGGAGATCACTGAAGTCGAGGCCCGCGAAGTCATCACTCACCTCCGCCGCGCCACCGCCATCGATCCCGCATGGCTGGCGGCCTTGTTTCCCGAAGACCTCGCCACCACGGATGGCGTGGCGTGGGACGAAAGCCGCCGCCGTGTCGTCTCGCGCAGGGAAACGCGCTTCCGCGATCTGGTTCTGGAGGCGAGGGAAAGCGATCACCAGGTGAACCTCGACCGGGCCGCGGAGATCCTCGCGGCCGGCGTTCTATCTGGAGAACTCGTCCTCAAGAACTGGGACCACGGTGTCGAACAATGGACCGCGCGGCTCGCTCTGTTAGGCAGGGTGATGCCGGAGCTCGGAATGCCCGGCTGGAACGATGAGGACAAGGCGGACGCCATCGCACAGATCTGCCATGGCGCGGTCGCTTACAAGGACATCAAGGAGGCGGATGTCTGGCGCGTGCTGCGCGAGTGGCTCAGCCCCGCCCAGCGTGCGGCGCTCGACTCGTATTGTCCCGAGCGCATCGATCTGCCCAACGGCCAATCCGCGAAGATCACCTACCCGCCGGGAGGGGATCCGTTCATTTCCGTGCGCGTCTCCCATCTCTTCGGTGTTTGGGAAACCCCACTCATCGCCGGAGGCCGGGTGCCGCTGCTCGTTCACATCCTCACGCCCGGCCAGAAACCATGGCAAATGACCAAGGACCTGAAAGGCTTCTGGGCATCCGGCTACGCGCAGATGAAAAAGGAAGTCGCCGGCCGCTACCCCAGACATCCCTGGCCGGACAAGCCGCGCGAGTGGCTGCCACCCAAACGAAACCTCTAGCGCCGACCCGTGATCGCCGCTGGCCTGCCAGCGGCAGAGGCGCAAAAGCAACGCGGAGGATCCCGCAACTCAAGACTTCCGGTTCAAGGTGCGACTCGGCTGCTCACCGAATAACGCCTGATATTCCGCGGCAAATCGCCCCAGGTGCCAGAAACCCCAGTTCAGGGCGCATTGTTTCACCAACCCATGCCGCGGCTCGGCCGCCAGCAATTCGCGCCGCACCCCGTGCAAGCGCGATTGCATTAGAAGAGCGCTGGCACGCATACCTAACAGATCCAGGAACAGGTATTCACCCCCCCGCCGGCTAAGCCCACTTGCCGCCCACAGTTCCTGCAGGAGAATGCGCCGGTGTGAGTTCTCCCTGATGAAGTCGCGCACAAGCTTCGTCCGCTGATTGCGCCGCGTCATTCCCGGACGAGCGGCTGCGAAGCCGTCCCCGCCTTCTCTCGGGATCAAACCGAGAAAATGGTCCTGGAGTTCGCTTTCCAGCGTATCGTGGGTGCTTTCGCATGTGAGCACTTCGGGCGCGCGGCGCATGGTTTCCGCGGTCGCCCCGAGCAGGGTGGCAAGATCCCGGCAGGCATCTTCACTCGGGAAAAAAAGCCGCCCTTTTTGAGAAGTTTTGCCGGAAACTCCGGATGGCGGTTCTCCACAGCCTGCAGGAAAACCGATTACGGAATCGTCAGCGTGGCGTGCCGATAGCCCTCCGGCGTCTTGGCATCAAGGGTCTCGCCGGGAGCGAAAAATCCGCGGCCCCGGCCGCGATGGCGCGAGTTGAAATTGAACGAATGCCCTTATCCCGGACACGCCGTCACATGCACCATCGTATAACAGTCCTTCGGCATCACTCCGCGAAACCACATCGCGGGCCCGATCTCCGCCTGATCCAGACAAGACCCCGGCAGCTGGAGCCGCGACAGCTCGCTTTCCCGCATTCTCGCAGAACCTTGAACCGCGCCGCTGGAGCCACCTGCCGATCGGCAGCAATTTCGGCGGGGTGGGATATGCCTACAGCGGGGGCGACATCACCTTCAATCCGGTGCTGCGGATTGAGGAAGGAAACAGCTGGAGGAAGATGTCTATCTGATCGGCCAGAGCCACCTGATCCATACTTTCCGGCCCGGTCTGTGGCTCGGTGCCAGTGCGGGCTTCGGCTATGGCGGCGAGTCCACCATCAATGATGTTGCAGCCGATGACCGGAAGTTCAATGTCGGCTGGGCCCTCAGCCTGGGCATCCCGGTGACCCGCTCGTTCGGCTTCAAAATCGGCTACGTCGGCATCCGCACCCGCGAGAACACCGGTGCGGATACCGACACCCTTGCCATCGCCTGCTCCTTGCAGTGGTGATGCCTTGTAGCGGCGGTCTATGACCGTTGCTGGCTGGCCCAGAGGCAGGGACACTTAAGAAAAGCAATGAAAAGAATCCCCATCCTTTTGGCACCGACCCCGCGCGGCGGGGCTGCGGCTTTCGTCTCAATTGTGGATTGCTTCGCAACGGCGGTTTTCATGGTTTCCTCCCGAGAATAATCCAATATCGGCGCCACAGAGCCTGCGCTATGGCCCCCAACCCACCTTCCCACCCCGGTGAACCGCTGGACGGCGCGCTTTCCGAGGTCCGGAACTTCTCGCTCGTGCTCGGCGGGATCGTCGTGCCTATAACTCATGATGTGGAAACCCACGCGTGTTTCCTGCTCGCCGCGCCGGTGATGATTTTCACCGACCTGCCCGTCCACGAGCGGATAAGGGACATCGTGATGCAGTTCGTGGAGTAGAAACCGGTGCCCGAGGCCTCCATAGAGCGCTTCCGCAAGGCAATCTCCAGCATGATGGCGTGGCGCAACCCGATTCCCGCCGAATTGGTGATTGTCGCGATCGGTTTACCGCTCTGTTACGATGTCCGCACACGGGTCTTCGAGTTGGAGGGCTCCACCTGGTATGCGACCGCCGGCAGCGATGGCGCAAATCTCACCCTGCCGGGAATCTGGTTCTCATGGGTGAGCAACCCGCTCCTGCGGTTCCTGCTGCTGCGCTGGATTTACCGGATCGCCATCTGGGCACGCCTGCTCTGGCAGGTTTCGCGGATCGAACTCAACCTGATTCCCACGCATTCGGACCGCAATGCCGGCCTGGGATTTCTCGCCTGCAGCGCCCATGCCTACTCACCGCTGTTGGCATCCTTCAGGGCAATGATTGCGGGCTTGGTCGCTAGCCGCATTTTCAAAGAAGGTGCATCGCTTGCCGATTTCAAGCTTGAGATCCTGTCATCCGGCGATCTCTGTTGCCACTGTTCGAAACCGTCATGTTCCGCCTCATCCTCATCCTGTCGCTGCTGCCCATCCTGCTCGCGCTGATTGCACGCTGGTGGTTCGGGCTGCGGGTGCTCGCCAGCGCGGGCAAACAAGCCTGCCGTTGCGATCTTGCACGCTGGATGCCCGCGCCCGGCGATGAGGCGGTGATCCACCGCGCGGAGAAAAGCGCGGCGGACTTCGGTGC
>JBGSUP010000174.1:0-6229 GCA_041753485.1 Akkermansiaceae bacterium | reverse complement strand
GGCCATCATGGCGCGCCAGCGCCTCGCTTCCTCACGCGCGGCATGGTGCTCCGGGTGCCCCGCCACCCAGGTCTCGAAGGCGGCGAGTTCCTCACCTTGCAGCTCATCCTCCAGCCACAGGGCCAGCTTGGCTTCATCGGGATTCATATTCATCTTTAAGGAGTGTTTGGAGTTTCTGGCGGGCATAGTAAAGACGGCTCATCACGGTTCCCAATTCACACGACATGACCTCGGCGATTTCCTTGTAGGAAAGTCCCTGCACATCCTTGAGCAGGACCACCTGCCGGTGCTCGGCGGAGATTTTTCCGAGCGCCGCCTCGATCTTGGCGCGCAACTCACCCTGCGCCATCATGGCGTCCGGCGACTCGCCACCCGAGGGCGTGGTGGACGAGGCGGCATCAATCCGGTCGCGTTCGAAAATCCCGTCGTTGAGTTCGCCGACGCTCTCGATCTTGCGTTTCCGCATCCAGTCATAGACCGCATTGTGCGCGATCCGGTAAAGCCAGGTCGAAAACCGCGCCTTCGCCTCGAAGCGCGGCAAGGCCTGCCACGCCTTGATGAAAACCTCCTGCGAGAGGTCCCAGGCGTCGGCTTCCTGATGGATCATGTTGCGGATCATGGCGAAAATTCTTCCCCGATGGCGGGTCACCAGCGCGTCATAGGAACCCATGTCCCCCTGCTGCGCCCGTGCAACCAGCCTGAAATCATCGTCCGGATCCTCACTGGAATCGCCCGCAACGACGGAACCGGCTGGTCCCCGCGCGTTTTTCGACGGATCGTCACTGGAATTATTCATGATTTGCGCGGGAAACCCCGGCGGGCTGGGATGAAATCGCCGCCAACCCCGCAAGAGTGGCGGCGGAACGCCTGCCGTGCAACCCGGAATGAAAGTGGCAACGGGACCACCCCAGGGCGCTGAACCAAAAAAAACCCACCCTTGCGGGCGGGGTGATTTCACCACCAGGGATGGCGGAGCGGACGGGGCTCGAACCCGCGACCTCCAACGTGACAGGCTGGCGCTCTAACCAACTGAGCTACCGCTCCATCCCCTTCGGGTGGCGCGGACGCTAGGAGGCGGCCCGGGCCCGCGCAATCCCTTTTTTCCGCATCCGGGAAGTTTTTTCTCACCCAAGCACCGCAACCACAGCTTCCAGACTCGCGAGGTCTTCGACCGAGTGAACCACGGCATCCTTGTCGATTTTCGCGACAAGTCCGGCGATCACCTTGCCGGGGCCGAGTTCGAGGAAATTCCGGTGTCCCATGGCGATGAGCGCCTCGATGGATGCCGTCCAACGGACCGAACCGGTGACCTGTTTTTCGAGCATCGAGCGGATTTCCGCAGCCTCCGAAACAGCGCTGGCGGCGTAGTTGCAGATGACCGGTAACGTAGGTTTCTGGAACGACAGCGCGGCAAGCTCGCCGGCGAGTTTTTCCTGGGCGCTGCGCATCAATCGCGAATGGTAGGCACCCGCGACGTTGAGCTTGATCGCGCGGCGGATACCGAACTCCTTGGCCCTGGCGACGGCGCTGTCGATTCCGGCCACGGTGCCCGAAAGCACGATCTGGCCTGGGGCGTTGAGATTCGCAATGTCCACATCGGCGGCTGCCGCGAGCGCCCGCACCTGTTCTTCCTCGCCGCCGATGAGCGCCGCCATCGCGCCCTCGGTGGCATTACAGGCTTCTTCCATGAATGCGCCGCGCTTGCCGACAATCTTGAGGCCATCCTCAAACGAAAACGACCCCGCGGCCGCGTGAGCGGTGAACTCGCCGAGCGAAAGCCCGGCGGCGGCCACCGGATTGAGCATCGGCAGGCGTTCGCGGATCAGCGCCAGCGCCATCAGCCCGTGCAGATAGAGCGCCGGCTGGCAGCGCGAGGTTTTCGTAAGCTCCTCCTCCGGACCCTTGAACATGATCTCCGAAATGGCAAAACCGACTGTCTCGTCGGCCTTGCAGGCCAGGTCCCGGCAAGTGGTGGATTGCTCCGCGAAGTCCTTGCCCATGCCCACCCTCTGAGCGCCCTGTCCGGAGAAAAGAAGAACGATGTCACTCATGCTTGAGGACTGTCTAGGGGAATGTATCCAATGAGGAAAGAGGAAATGCGGTGGCGAGCACGCGTCGCGAGGAAACTCCGCCAGCTGGCACCCCACCGCGCCGGATTTTCCGGGTTGTCTCGATCGACGGGTGGGATTAATGGATTTGCCATGCATGCGGTAATCGGATCTCCACAAAATGACGGGCTGAAAACACCTCGAAAACATCGCGCACCAGCAATCTTCCTCGCTGCGGGGTTGCTGGTGGTTGTGTCAGCAGTTGGAATCCGGGCCTATCAAAACCGGGTGGCCGATGAAGCGCGGCGGCAGGAGCTGGCTGCGGCGGAGGCCCGCCGGATGGCGGAGCAGCAAATCGTCATCAGCGCCCATGATTTTTTCGGGAAAGGTGACTGGCTGCAAGCCGCAACCTGGTGTGAGAAAGCCGCGATTCAAGGCGATGTTCCCTCCCAGCGGTATTGGGGTGAGTGCCTGGAAAAGGGCCTCGGCGTGGAAGCCCGTCCCGAAGAAGCGGTGAGCTGGTATCGCAAGGCGGCCGCAGCGGGCGATGTCCCGGCGAAGACGCGTCTGGCAGACTGCATGGAGCATGGTCGGGGTTGTGACAAGGATGTGGCGGGTGCGGTCCTGCTTTACCGGGAAGCGGCGGAAGCCGGTGATGCGGGCGCGCAACTGGTGATCGGCGGAATGCTGTCCGAAGGCAGGGAGATGGAGAAATCCCCGGAACAGGCGGTGGCCTGGTATCGCAAGGCGGCTGAGCAGGGGCATACCCGGGCGCAGGCCGAACTCGGCAATTGCCTGTCCCGCGGCATTGGCGTGGCGGTGGATTATCCAGAGGCCGCCAAGTGGCTGAAGCTGGCTGCCGAAAAAGGGGACAGCATGGCACAGCGGCGCTATGGAGTCTGTTTCGAGAGTGGATGGGGCGTGAAAAAGGATCTCAAGGAGATGCTGGTCTGGTTCCAGCGCGCCGCCGATCAGGGCGACATGGACGCGCTGAACAATCTGGGAATTTGTCACATAAAAGGCACCGGAGTGGCGAAGGATCCCGCAAAAGGCATCCCGATGGTCCGGACTGCGGCGGATGCGGGTTGTGCCAATGCCCAGCTTACCTTGGGAAGCTATTATGAGAAGGGAATCGGTGTGGAAAAGAACCTTGAAACCGCGTTTCGGTGGTATTCAAAAGCAGCCGAACATGGTAACGAAAATAGCAAGTTTGCGGTCGCCAGGTGCCTTTACCATGGCTTCGGAATCCAACGGGATTGTGAAACCGCCGCCGACATGTGCGAAGGTTTGGTCAAGGCGGGGAACATGATGGCGATGAACCTGTTGGGAGTCTGTTATCACGTAGGCAAGGGGCGACCGAAGGATCCGGAGAAGAGCATGCAACTCTATGAGCGCGCCGCCGGCCTGGGCCTTGGTGTGGCCAATCGGAATCTGGGGTTCATTCATTTGAACGGTGGCGATGCCCGGTCCGCGGCGAAGTGGTTCCGGAAAGGTGCGGAACTGGGGGATGCGAAATGTCAGAACGAAATCGGACTGTTGCTGGCAACCGGCAAGGGCGTGCCCGTCGACAAAAAACAGGCCGCCGTTTGGTATCGCAAGTCGGCGGAACAGGGCGAGTCCGCCGCGCAGAACAACCTCGGGGGCGCTTACATGCAAGGCGCGGGGGTGCCGAAGGATCATTCCCAGGCGGTCCAATGGTATCGCAAAGCGGCGGCGCAGGGCAACGCCACCGCCATGTCCAATCTCGGCCTGTCTAATCTGCGCGCGCAGGGCCTTCCCAAAAACTTGAACAAGGCGGTGGAACTTTTCCGCAAGGCGGCGGAGGCCCGGGATGACGGCGGAATGGTCAATCTGGCGGATTGTTATCAATACGGCAGGGGCGTTCCCCGCGATGGGGCGGAAGCGCTCAAGTGGTATCGGAAATCAATCGAACGGGGAAACAACCCATACGCCCATCACAACATGGCCGACATGCTGGCTGCCGGCGATCTGGTCGCAAAAGACGAGAAACAGGCGGCCCTGAGTTAC
Source organism: Akkermansiaceae bacterium (assembly GCA_041753485.1). Lineage (GTDB taxonomy): Bacteria > Verrucomicrobiota > Verrucomicrobiia > Verrucomicrobiales > Akkermansiaceae > Luteolibacter. The sequence continues at coordinate 2,153 of JBGSUP010000174.1, read as the reverse complement.
AAGGCGGCGGCGGAACTCGGACTATGGGAGTCCCAGGTGGCTTATGGCAAATGCCTGGCGGAGGGAATCGGCGTGGAAAAAAACCTCAGGCAAGCGGCGGAGTGGTATGGCAAGGCCGCGCGCCAGGGCCGTCCCGAGGGGCTGCTCCAACAAGCGATCGCGCTCTCGATGCTCGATGACGCGGAATCCCGCAGGCAGTCGGCGGAAATGATCGAAACGCTGGTGAAGAAAAACAATGCCGGCGCGGTTCGCGAGAAAGCGCTGCGTTTCGTCAAGGATCCCGCGCAGACCGTGGCCTTGTTGCGCAAGTCCGCAGGCTTGGGCGACGCCGCTGCCATGGCGAGCCTCGGCGATTGTTACGCGAATGGCACCGGCGTGACCAAGGATCCGGCGGAGGCCGCCGCCTGGTATCTCAAGGCGGCCGAGAAGAAAAACCCGCACGGGCAGTTGTCCTATGCGAACTGCCTCAGGGACGGCTTGGGTGTGGCGCGAAACGAGGCGGAGTCCGCCAAATGGCTGCGGCTGGCCGTGGCCCAAAACCACGGACCGGCGCAAGTTCAGATGGGGCGTTCGCTCCTCGCACAGGGACCGTCCAAGGCGGTGGACGCGTTCCGGTGCTTTGAGAAAGCGGCGGACAAGGATCACCCGGAAGGCCAGTATGAATTGGGACGTTGTTACGAGAACGGCATCGGCGTGGGCAAGGATCCCGGTGAAGCGGTCTTCTGGTATCGCAAATCGGCACGCGCGGACTGGCCGGACGGGCAGGTCGCCTACGGCCGTTGTCTGCTCCATGGAGTGGGCGTGGCACCATCAAAAGCCCTGGCCCGGATCTGGTTTGGCCAGGCTGCAAAGCAGGGAAATCAAGAGGCCGTGAAACTGCTCGCGGAATGAACCGGGCTGCCGCCATTCTGGTGAGCCAACCCACCTTGCGTCTCCCCGATCCGTCTCGGGAATGGCTGGAATACCTTTTCTTGCGAAGGCGGCAGCACGCGTCTATGGGTTTCAACGAAACAAGCACCATGAGCCAATCATCCCCGAAAATCACCGCGTATTTGAAAACCTTCTGTGGCTGGAGCGAGGGCGTCCGCGCCATCATGCGCAAGTATGAGCTCCCCTACGAGGAGAAGGACATCATCAAGAACCCGGCATTCCGCTGGGAAATGGAACAGCGCAGCGGCCAGTCGCTCTCGCCCTGCGTGGAGATCGACGGCCAGATGCTGCCGGACATCAGCGGCGAGGAAGTCGAGAAGTGGCTGTTGGAAAATGGCTACCTGCAGAAAAACGATAGCGCTCCGGACGCACCGATCAATTCCGCCTGCACCGACGAGCAGCACGAGGCGATGGCGCTCGGACGTGCTCCACTGCCGGGAAAAATCCGCTTTCTCGACTGAGAGCCTGCCACAGGCTCCGGCCATGGGCGATTTTCCAGACAAAATCCCCGGACAGGGGCATTCAACTCACGAAGCATGGAATCCCCCGCAAGCAGATGGAAGCAGTGGCTGGCCGAAAACGGCCCGCGGCTGCTGCTGTTCGCCCGCGGCTGGAGCAACAACCGCCACGATGCCGAGGACCTGGTGCAGGAGGCCATCCTTCGGATGTGGCACCACCAGGAGGACAAGGGCGGTGGCCCGCCGGACCTGCCGCTGGTTCTCTCGACCATCCGTTTCTGCGGGCTGAACCACCACCGCAGCGAATCCCGCCGCCGGAAACGCGAGGAGTCCGTGATTTACCTCAATGATTTCCAGGACGTCTGGCTCGACCCACTGCTGGAGGAGGACGAGGAGGCGCTGATTCTCCGCGACGCGGTGCAAAACCTCAGCCAGAAGCTGCGCGAGGTGGTGGTGATGAAATTCTGGGGTGGACTGACGTTTTTGCAGATTTCGGAAACCCTGGCGATCTCCCCGAACACCGCCGCTTCCCGCTACCGTTACGCATTGGAGCAACTGGCGCACGAATTGCGCCGCATCAAGGAGGTCCGCCATGCACACGCCTGATTCCGTCGAATCCATTCTCGCCCGCCTGATGCCCGCCGCCATGAGCGATGAAGGCCAGCACGGTATCGAGGCGATGCTCGATGAGTTGGCCGGACCGCCGGTGGCAAGCCCTGCCACCAAACCATGGTTCCGCAGGCCATTCGCCGCGGGAATCGCCGC
>JBGSUP010000173.1:0-10241 GCA_041753485.1 Akkermansiaceae bacterium | reverse complement strand
AAGCTCGAAGACGCCCGCGAACGTCGCAGAATCGCCCGTCAGAAACTCTCCCTGAAAACAAACCAGAACCAACAACTAACAACTCCGGCCGTAGCTTAACTCAAAGCCAACTTTCGGACATTCACGAAAAACCGGGACACTGGATTCGGTGATTGAGTGACAAAAACGGTTATGTTTAGGCTCCGAGCATGCGAATTGGATTTGCGATGGTGGCCCATGTGGCGTTTTGGATGACCTCTTGCGGGGGGATGGGGCCATCACCGGTCATGGGTGACATGGAGGCAGGCGGTGAGCCGGCGCAAGGCGGAATTGCAGAAGTGCCCAATCCCAGTGCCTCGATGGCAGGAAAAAGCGGCAAATCATTGGGTGAGATTCAACGCGGGCACGAAGTTTACATGCTCCACTGCGGGGAATGTCACAAATACAAGCTGCCACAGGATCTGGATATCGACGAGTGGCAGACGGCGGTGCCGAAAATGATCAGCCACGCCGGTTTGGAGCCTGCGGATGAAAGGGCGGTGTTGGCCTATGTGGTGGCGGTGAAAATCGAGCGCGGGGAGCAATGACTTGAGGCGTCGGGCTACTGCCAATCGCAGAGTTGATGGTGCCGGGGCGGTTCAGCCCTTACCGGCTGCATGTGCCCATTTCCGTGTGCGGTGGTGTCGGTATTTGAATAGAAGTATCAGATAAAACCTCACGCCCGTTTCGGAAACCAGACGGCCCCACCAGGAACGCCCCCACTGATAGGTGATGGTGTCATGCATGATGCAGCGGTCCTGCCCTTGAGCTTCGAAGCGGTGCTGATGGATGAAGAGGCTGAAGGGGCCTTTCACAATTTCATCTTCGAGCAGATCAGGGTGGCGCACCGTTTTCCAGCGGCATGTCCAGCGCATCGGGACGATCCACCAATCGCGGCAATGCAGCTCGATCAGGCGTCCTTCTTTCGCGAGTCCATCCGTTTTCAGACTGACCAGCCGCAAGGTTGGCGGCATGACCAGCGTGAGATTGGATGGATCGCTATGAAATCCGAACATGGTTTCCGCACTGGCAGTCAGTGGGGTGCTGGTGTGGAAAATCGAGGGCATGGCTGGGTGTTTGTCACTTCGGAGTGGTTTTGCCCTTGCGGCAGGCATCGCTGCAATACCGGACGTTCTCCCAATCGCGCGCCCACTTTTTGCGCCACGCAAAGCGCCGTTGGCAGTGCGGGCAGGTCTTTTCCGGCAGGTTCCGCTTTTTTATTCCATTCATGGGATTTCGATAGGATCCGCTCATCTGCTCTTTGTTTGATCCCGGATTTCCGCCCGGCGCATCGGCATCCCATCGATGAGGACAAACCATTTTTCGAGATCGAGAATGCCGTGACAACGTGCTTTTTCACCACCATCCTTGCCGATGAGGATGAATACCTGCCTCGCTTCACCCGCACCGAGGCCGAGTTGTCTGCGGATGGCATGGGTTTGTCCGTGGGAGAGTCTCAAGGCAGTGGCAACCCGATGTCGTCCTTCAGACACATCGATGATTTTCAAATCGCGTTCTTCGATTTGCCGGCGATTCATGGCAAGGGTCTTGGTGAGTTTCTCAGCAGATGACCCTTCAGGCAGGGAGATGACAATAAGCCGGTTCACGCCATGGTATGTTTCGAGGGGACCCGCCACGACCGGGCCTATCAGAACTGCTGCTGTGGCGGTCAGGATGGCGGCACGAAGAAATGGTGGGGTTTTCATGGAGGGAAATCGATGGAGAGTTGAGGGTCCATAGATGAGGCATTTTTGCCGGAGTTCGCGACAAACGTCTTCCTCAGTCGATCCCAAAACTGGAAGAACCCAGCGCTGGCAAAGTGGCGGATCCGCAGATCCTCCGGGCGGTCGATGAGGACGAGACGGACGCCGGCCCGGGCAAGGCTGGCTCGGAGCGCCGGCAAGGCGTCATGCAAGGGCCCGATGTCCGGCCGCACGGCGGCGACTTGATCGAGTTCGTTCGCGATCGCCCAATTCACAAGAGAGTCTTCGTTGGTTTTTGGGATTTCAAGCGACACCGGGACTTTCCACCGCAGTTCGGCTCGTGTGGCGGCATCATGGAGGGCATCGGCGAGCCATTGCCTTTTCGTGGTCGGAAACCGATGCTGATCCCAGGTTGCCACATCGCCGGTAACGATGATGGATGCATAGGATTGCAGTCCGAGAGGCGAGTTCTCCACGGAGAGATCTTCTTCGTGAATCCAGAGCCCGGTCGCCGGGGAGGAAGTCAGGTTCTCAAGCGGCAGGTCTCTACGGGTGATCGGTGGTTTCGAAGCGGGTTCTGGCAGAAGGGCGCGTGGGTTTTCAAAATCGGTCAAGCCGTCGGCGAGTGAGTATAATAGCCCGTGAGCAAGGTATTTCTCAAGATTGCTGCGGCGGGCGAGATAGGTTTTCCCGGGAGTTTGCAAACCCGCCACCCAGCGCCATGACAGCGTGTTGGAAGCAGGATCGCCATCGAGCAGATGTCGGTGGAAAAACGCGGCGCCGCACTGCCAGGGCAGGCGGGCCTCATGCACCCACCATGCGGCGAACCACATTCGCGCGTGATTGTGGAGATATCCGGTTCTCACCAATTCGCTCGCGAAATGGTCGATCACCGCATTCCCGCATCGGGCGTTCTCAACTTGTTTTACCCGGGGATTTTCCGGCAGATCGCGCAGGCCATTGAGGAAATCGCGCCAGACTTCCGGACGCAGCGAGAGCCACGATTTCCAGTATCGCCGCCAGTAAACCTCCTGGACGAATTTCTCCACCCGATTGAACGGATGGACCCGCAGAACGGCGGTGGCCACCTCGTCTTCACTGATCAAACGATGGCGGATCGCGGGCGAGAGCCGGGAGACCGACGCGTGCCCGGGTTTCACATGATTGCGGTCGCGCGCATAGAGACCGGCGATGGGGACGAACTCATCGAGTTGTCCGAGCGCGGCAGTGCGGGACGGCTTACAGATCATGTTTCAAGGTGCCTGGCAATCCGTTCGGCGCAAGGCGCAATCCCGCCGCAAGATTTCGCGCCATTCTTGGGAACAGCAGCCAGTGAAACGGCAGGACCGCCAGCCAATACAATCTTCCTAACAGACCTTGGGGACGGAAGGTGGCCGTCTGCCGCAGCGTTTGACCGCCATCCGCTGAATCCTCAATGGCGAACTCCAGCCAGGCCTCTCCCGGTAGTTTCATCTCGGCATAAAGCATCAGCCTCCCCTTCGTGCGGTCCGCCAGCAGGACGCGCCAGAAATCCAGCGAATCGCCCGCATGCAGTTCCTCCGGATGACGGCGGCCGCGGCGGATGCCGATGCCGCCCGCGAATTTGTCGGCGATGCCGCGCAGTTTCCACGCCCAGTTCATCGAGGGCCAGCCGGCGGCACCTCCGATCGACCAGATGCGGGCGATGACTTCCTCGCGCGGCGCCGCAAGCGGGACCACCCGCGAATCCGTTAGAACCCCGTGCTCGGGCACCTTGATCGCGTCGAACAAGCGCGGCGAAAGCGTGCCCGCCGCCAACGAGTCAATCCAGCTCGAAGGCACGTGGTTCTGTGCGATGCGAGCCAGGGCGCGCTCGACTGCCTCGCGGTAGCTCAGCAGCTCCAGCGGGATGATTTCGCGGATTTTCAAGTCGTGGCAGACGGTCTCGTGGGTCAACGAGTCCACCAGGCTGCGAGCGAGGGGAAACGAGGTGGAGGTGAGCAGGCACAACCAGGCGGACGACAGCCGCGGGCTGAGCAGACGGGTCGGGAGAAAAACGCGCTTCAGTCCGCGCACCTCGCAGTATCGTTTGATCAGATCGAGATAACTCATCACCTCCGGCCCGCCGATGTCATATGATCCATGGGCGGTCTCCGGGTGCTGCAAAATGGCTGTTAGATAATCCAGCACGTTGCGGATGGCGATCGGCTGGCACTGCGTGTGGACCCAGCGCGGCGTGACGAGGACCGGCAGTTTCTCGGCGAGGTCACGGATGATTTCAAACGATGCCGAGCCCGAGCCGACGATGATGGAGGCCCGCAGCGCCGTGAGCGGCACGCCGGATCCGTGCAGGATTTCCTCCACCCTGCGGCGCGATGAAAGATGCTCGGAGAGCGGGCCCTCGTCCGCGGCGAGGCCTCCCAGATAGATGATTCGTTTCCATCCGTGCGTTTTCGCCGCGTCGGAAAAGTTTCCCGCGCACTGTTGCTCCTTGCGGGCGAAGTCGCCGCCGGAGCCCATCGAGTGGATCAGGTAATAGGCGGCATCGATATCCTGTGGAAGATTCCGCAGCGTCGCGGCATCCAGGAAGTCCGCCTCGACGATGTGCAGCCGGGACTCGTTGTCCCCGAAGTTGGACAAGGGAAAGCGCCGCCGGTCACGGATGACGGCGGTGATTTGATGTCCGGCTTCCAACAGCGCCTGGGTCAGCCGCAAGCCGATGTAGCCGTTTGCTCCGGTGACGAGGACATGCACGGGCTGACCCTAGGCGCATTGCTTCACTTTCCCATTCCAAATTGCAGCCATCTTGCAACCGACGCTGATTTTCAGAATGAAACCGTGCATGGGCAGCGTAAAAGCCTATGGTCCCGGTGTTGAACTTCGCGCTAGTTGTTTTCTCGGCCATTTCCTTCGTTGGGTTCGGCTCGGCGTGTGTTTGGGCTCCCTACATGAAGCGCGAGTTCGAGCGCTACCACCTTGGGGCGTGGCGCACGCTGATCGGCGCACTGCAATTGAGCGCGGCCGTGGGTTTGCTTGTCGGACTGAGCGAGCCGTGGCTGGGGCGCGCGGCAGCGGCTGGCCTGGCATTGATGATGCTGACCGGGGTTGGTGTCCGGATCAAAATCAAGGACAGCCTGCTACAAACGATGCCGGCGCTGTTTTACCTGGCCCTGAATGCCTATCTGTGGGCGGCGGCATTTTGACCGGTTTCACGCTTGGAGCAGAACGATGGCCACGCACAGTGCGAGCACAGCAATGGATGGCAGGACTTTCAGGATCGGGTCCTTGACTTTCAGATGCATGATCAGAGCTCCCAGCATAAGCGCCCCCAAGCCGATTGCCGCCCATTGGGCGATACCGTGGATCCAAATACCGACCAACAAGCCCAACGCCAGCGCCACCTTGAGCCCGCCGATGACGCACATGAACCAGAAGGGCAGCCCGTAGGTGGTGAATTCCTCACGCATGTTCCTTGCCTCACCGCCGCGAAACGGCGTCTTCCGGCCCCGCCGCAGCAGCCAGACATTCAAGATCGTCAGGGCCACGAGAATCTGCAAGGCAATCGGGATCAGATCCATGGCGTTTTAAAAAAATTGTTATTCGGCGTCGTGGAATCGCCTGGCAGGGGCGGCAGCCGCCAAACTCATATCCGTTCTTGATTCCACTTGTAGGACCCTTGCCAAAACCTGCACCTTCATCAAGCAGGTAATCGACGCCCGCGCAATGCGATGCGGGACCGGTTGAACGGTGGAATGGCGAGCCTGTCCTTCGCGAGTGGACCGGTTGCGCCAGGTGGCCGGAGTTTGCGGTCTTGCGCGGTGGCGTTTTCGGGGCATCATCGGGTGAATTCCATCATGTCGTCAGGCCTCATTCCCCCGATTCTCAACACGCTTCTCGAGGTGTGCAGTAGTTTGAGTCATCGGGCGGGGCAGGGCCTGTTGCGGCCGGCCCTACAGGCGGTCCAGGCGCAGGCGGTGCTGCGGATCGAGGGCTTGCGGGTGGATCAGAAACTGCTGGCACTGACGATTGACGACGCGCCAAGTCCGGAATCCGCGATGATTCTCGACCTACTGAGGGACTATGATGCCACAGCGACTTTCTTCACCCACGGCGCCAGGATCCGGAGCGCCGCGGACCGGCGGGTAATGGACCGCATGCTGGAGGACGGACATGAGGTGGGCAATCACATGCCGGATTCCATTCCCTCGATCCAACTCAAGCCGGATCAATTCGCCAAGGATTTCGAACGCAACCATGAAATTTTGTTAGAAATCGGGGTTGCTCCGGCCAGGTTCCGTCCATCGCATGGATTTTACAACCGCGCGATGGCGGAGTTCATGCGGACGAGGGGCGTCGAGCTCGGCTACCGGCCGGAATTCTATCTGGGACTCAACTTTCCATGGGATGCGTTTTTCGAGATTCCGGAGTTATATGCGCGCCACAATGCGCACGCGGCGGTGCCCGGGCGGATCGTGGTGTTTCATGACAACCAGGACCGCAAGGACCGGCGGGGAAGCCGGATCAATCAAACCCGGCGGACTCTTGGCGCGCTGCCGGTGTTTTTCAGGGAACTTGAGCGGCAGGGATTCAAGGCGAGGTCGCTGGCGGCTGTGGAAGCCGCCGCAAACCGGTGATGCCGGCAAACCTCGTCTCCGCAAAGTTCAGCACTGCGGGTCTGGCCCCGTTAATCCGGGAAGACTCTCAGCCGTAACCATGCAGTAGAGAGACAGGGTGTGTTTGGTGTGCGGAATAAAGGGTGTGGCCCGTGGATTGGATGGTCGGAGTTCAAGCTTGCCCCCTGCGGCGTGGATCGTGGTCCGTGGCGGCGCGGCATGCTTGAACTCCGGACGGCCTTCGGGTGGATCCCATCTTTCCACTGCATGGTTACGGCTCAGCGCTTTTTGCGTGCTCTATACCACTTGCGGAAATCCCCACCATGCGACTCTGGGAGCGTGCGCTGGCCCAGCCAATCCTGGAGCGGCTTGATCGGGGCTACCTGAATCGGCAGGTGGTTCATCGCCTTGCTCATCGTCATCGCCGTGCGCCACAGCGAGGGTGAGGTGGCCAGCACCGCGAACGGCGACATCGGGATGGCTGCCGGCGAGTGGACGTGCGCCTTGTGCGCCTTGTCGCGCAGCCGCAGCAACAGGTCCGGGATCGGAATGTCCACGGGGCAGACCTCGTTGCAGGCACCGCACAGCGACGAGGCTTTGGGCAAGTCCGCGAGTTCGGGGAAACGATCGCTGAAGAGCAAGGGTGAGAGCACCGCGCCGACGGGTCCGCCGTAGGTCGAACGGTAGGCGTGGCCGGAGGCCTGGCGATAGACGGGGCAGACGTTCTGGCAGGCGCCGCAGCGGATGCAGCGGAGGATTTCGCGGCAGTTCGAGGCGAGCACGTCACTGCGGCCGTTGTCCATGAAGACGACGTGCATGTGCTCCGGACCGTCCGGCTGATTGGCGGACTTCGGGCCGTTGATGAACTCGGTGTAAACGGTGAGCTGCTGGCCGGTGGCGGAGCGACCTAACAGATTCAGGAAAACCGACAGATCCTTCTCGCGGGGAATGATTTTCTCGATGCCGACCAGCGCGATGTGGACCCGCACCGGAGCCATGCCGAAGCGCGAGTTGCCCTCATTGGTGACGAGCAGGATGCGGCCGGTGTCAGCGCAGACGAAGTTCGCGCCGGTGATGCCGGCCTGGGCCTGCATGTATTTTTCCCGCAGGAAGACCCTGGCGCGGCGGGTGATGGTTTCAGGATCGTCGTTGTAGTCGGCGGCGATGCCCTCGCGCTGGAAGGTGCGGGCGATCTCACGGCGGTTCTTGTGAATGATCGGCTTGACGATGTGGGATGGGATGTCGTCGTCGAGCTGGATGATGAACTCTCCGAGGTCGGACTCGAGGCACTCGATGCCGTTTTCGATGAGGAAGGGATTGAGATCGATTTCCTCGGCCGCCATCGACTTCGACTTAGTGAGCCGGGTGACGCCATGGCCGCGCAGGATGTCGAGGATCGTTTGTTTCGCGTCATTACCGGTGGCGGCGAAGTGGACCTTCGCTCCGCGGGAGGCGAGTGCCTGTTCGGCCTTCGCGAGGTAGTCGCCGAGGTGGTGGAGCGTGTGATCCTTGATCGAGGCGGCGAGTTTCCGCAGCGCGTCCGGATCCTGGTAGTCCTTGTGCAGGACCTGGTAGCGTTGGTCGGTGCCGGCGGCCGAGCCATTGAGGACCGAGTGCTGCTTTTCGTCGGAAATCGTCCGCGCGTATTCGTCGATAAGTTGGTTGCCGATCATGACTTGAGGGTATCGCGGAGGATTTGAATGGTATGTTTGTGCGGGACCGGGCGGCCTTGGGTGGTGGCGAGACCGGAGAGGTGCATCAGGCAGGACATGTCGACGCCGACGAGCAGGTCGGGCCTGGTGTCGAGGATCTGGTCAAGCTTGAGGGTTCCCATCTGGCCGGAGATGTGGGGAAAGGTGACGGAGAAGGTGCCGCCGAAGCCGCAGCATTGTTCGGACTGACCGAAGGGGATGATTTCGGCGTTTTCAATCGAGGAAAGCAGGGTGCGGACGGCCTCTCCGGTGTGGGTGCCGCGGCTGTGGCAGGAGCGGTGGAAGGCGATGCGGGTGGGTTGGTTGAATTTTCCGGGCCAGGTCTTGATGCCGAGGCCGTTGAAAATGAAGTCGATGACCTCCCAAGTCCGGTTGGCAAGCGAGGAGATGGCGGGATCCGGGTTTTCCTCGAACTGGAGGAGGTTGCCATGGCGGTTCATCGCCGCGCAGGAACCCGAGGGCACGATCACCGGGAGTTCGCCGGCAAAAACCTCCGCTGCGTGTTTCGCGACCTTGCGGGAAGCGGTCCACTCGCCGGAGTTGAAAGCCGGTTGGCCGCAGCAGGTCTGGTCCTCCGGGAAATCGACGGAAATGCCGAGGTGTTCAAGCACTTCGACGGTGGCGCGGGCGACATCGTCGTAAAAGGCATCGCAGAGGCAGGTGCCCATCAAGAACACGCGTTTGCCGAGTGGGCGGGCAGTGGGATTGGCCATGGGAAGGTTCTCACCCGAAAGCTAGGGATTGGAAGCACCGCCGCAATCCGGAATGCGGATTTTCCGCGTGATTTTCACGCGCGGCAAATTCTCCTGAAACGCGAAGCTAACGGGTGACCGACGGTGGCTTGGGTTCAAAAAACAGCAAACTTGGGCAGGGGCAAGGCCATTCTGCCGGAGTGCGCCTTCATGATTCGTCTGCGATCATGAAGACCTTGCTCCTTCGGTTTGTGACAACCAAGGGGGTGGTTTCTGAACTGGACCAGCTGTCAACAGGCCGTGATATGGCGTTGCGTCAGATGCTGAGGTGGAGGGTGAGATGCTTTACAGATGGGGCGGCGGTGGGAAGTCGGGCGTTCGTGGATGGCTTGTTTACTCAATGCCGGGAGCGGTTCGGTGCGAGGCGCACAGGCGGCGCGCGCAAAATTCGGGGCAAGGCGGCAGGGGATCGAATAAACGGACCCCTGGAGTTTACGCAAATGGGGTCATCGCCCCCCGCCGGCGTCCCGCCCATGCCAGCGCCAGCCCTGACAACGCGAGCGCAATCACCCCCCAGTCACCGATGATGGCATAGAGCGAAAACGACGGCTTCAGCGGCACATCGAGCTCCACCAGCAGCGAGCCGCGGGTGAAATGGCTGCCCCTGGAGTCGGTGATGACCTGCGGTTTCCCGGTGTCCGGGTGGGCGGTGGAGCCGGTGCTGTCGATGGCGGCGCTGACGCCGTTGTTCGCGCAGCGCAGCATCGGGCGGCGCATTTCGATCGCGCGGAAGCGGGCATTGGCGAAATGCTGAGCTGCTGCGGCGGAGTTCTTGAACCAGCCGTCGTTGGTGACATTCACGATCACCTGCGGCCCCGGCCGGACAAACAGGCGGGTGAGGCGTCCGAGCGTGTCCTCAAAGCAAATCGTGGGAATCGCGCCGATCACGGTGCCGCCCGCGGTGGGAACCGGCAGCGGATCCACTGACACGCCGGGTGTGAACGAGCCGCCGTATTCGATACCGGATTGTTGTTCGTAGATCCTTTTCAACAGCGGAAAGGTGTCCACAAACGGAATGGTCTCGCCGAAAATCACGAGGTGGCGTTTGCGATGGGTTTGCAACTCGTCCTCCGGGCTCATCACGGCGAGCGAATTCCATGCGCGGCCCTTTTCCTTCATGACCAGTTCCTGCTCGCCGGATTTTTCCGCTTCCAGTTCGTTGATGCCATAGATCAATTGAAACGGCCCGGCCTGGCGGACTTGGGCGATGGTGTCGATGTTTTCCTGCCAGGTCCCCCAGGTACCGTCCTCCGTGCGCAGGATCCGCCCCGTCAGGGCGGACTCCGGCCACATCACCCAGTCCGGCCAGCTCAGTGAAATCGCCGCCTCCGCGCCTTCGCCCACGGCCTGCTTGAGGCGCGCCGCATCCTTGTCGGCCAGGTTTTCCAGGGCCTTGAGCGTCTCCTCCTCATAGGCCATGTGGACATCGATGGCCTCCCACAAGACCCGCGCGGCATCCTGCGG
>JBGSUP010000172.1:0-6978 GCA_041753485.1 Akkermansiaceae bacterium | reverse complement strand
CGCACGCACCAATGCCGCGTGCTCCATCTCCCTGGCAATCTCCGCCACCTCCGCCTCGTTGTAAAAAACGCCCAGCCGCTTGAACAACTCCTCGTGCGTGATCCCGCCTACCGGCATTGGCGGCACCTCCAGCAGCACATGGAAGTGATTGGACATCAGACAATAAGACAACACCCGGCAACCCGTGAACTTCTCACACATCCGCATCAGCATCCGGAAATGCTCGCGTTCATTCACCTCCAACACAAAGTCCCGTCCCACCACCCGCGAGATACAATGGTAAATCGCCGGTTTCGTCGCCGAATCCTTCCAAGGCACAATCCAGCGCCTGCGGTTGTTCCTGCTCATTGTAGTTGGAGTTTACCCGCCAGAACCGCGGAGGCAATCGTATTTTCTGTTTAAAAGTCTGGCTTTAAAACAGTTTGCCAACGGTGTCCAAAATTGAGCGAAAAACCCATCACTCAGAGGCCGTTCCCCTGCTCCAGCCGTCCATCTGGCGAGCCCTTTTCTGCCGGGTCGAAAACACCCTCCCGCGCGCTCAGAATCACGATAATCACCCTTTGCGCGCATTTGCTCTTGCATCCTGAGCACCAGGCTAAAAAATTATCATCGCCTGCGCAAACCATTGTCATTCAATGATCCGTGAAGAATTCCTAAAGCCTTTTTTTGAGTTTTTTCACTCCGCCAAACACCGCCGAAACTGCCCATCCATCGACGACTCCACCTGGCTCGAAGCCGGAGTCCGCCGTTGCTTGGGCATCTCTATCAAAGCGGGCGCGACTTCCTCCAACAACTCGCCGACCAACACGACACCGAAATCCTCATCTCAACCTTCTTCGAAAGCCTCCAGTCATGACAAAGCCACTCCGCGCGGCCGGTCCGGCACCAAGGCAAAATCCGGCGACACCACCACTCGGGTCACTCTAACAAAATACGCCACCGGCCACCTCTACACCCTGGATCTGCGCAGCCACGCCATGAGCCACCTCACCGTGGCCGACCAGGTCGAGCGCAACAAGGAACACGAAATGCGCGCCCTCAAACGCCAAACCGCCGACGTCCTGCGCCAGGGTGCGCCCAAAGGCCGAAAAGTCCTCTACGTCTGGGACCGCGCCGGCATCGACTTCCGCCAATGGTTCGAGTGGAAGCACCAATCCGGCATCTACTTCCTCAGCCGGCAGAAAGACAACATGATTCTCGAAGTCACCGGTCGGAACAACTTCGACGCGACCCTTGAAATCAACCGTGGCGTCCTGGCCGACGAAATCGTCGCCACCAACCATGGGGTGACCGTGCGGCGCGTCACTTCTCAGGATCCGGAAACCGGCATCATCAATCATTACCTGACCACCCCTCCCGCCACCATCCCGCCCGGGATCGTCGCCTTGCTTTATAAAGTGCGCAGGGACATCGAAAAAGTCTTTGACGAGTTCAAAACCAAACTTGTTGAGACCAAGGCATGGGCCAGCAGCGCCACCGCCAAAACCGTGCAGGCCCGGCTGCTGTGCCTCACCCACAACCTCATGACTCTCATGAAAGAGGAAATCGACAAGCGCTTTGGCGTGCGCAACGAGGCGGAACACAAACGCAAGGCCCGGGGCCGGTCCAAACACAAGCTCGATCACCCCGGTCCCGGGCAGGCTTCACCCGGCCAGATCCAACAAGCCCTCGTGCGGCTCACCTGGCGAACCGTGAAGTTCTTCCGCTGGTTGAAGAATCATCCCGACCATGAACGCGACTGGCCCGCCGCCATCGCCCGCCTCGTTACAATCTACGCACGCATGTAACCCAAATTTTGGGCACCGTTGCAGTTTGGCTGGACTGGAGGGTGGGGAAAAAAATTTTGATCACACGTGAACGGGTTGATCGAAGTGTTCGATTTCGTGGACCACGTCGTGGAGGAACTGCGCTCCGGCGACTCCGTTGAGCCAGCGGTGATCGAAGCTCAGACAGAGGCTGACGACTTCGCGGGTGTTCTTCGCCGGGGTGTGGTCGTAGTGCGCTTCACCAACGAAGAGTGTGCCGATGGCCGGCGGCACGACCACCGGCTGAGCGTCGCGCACGTTAAAACCGCCCATGCTGGTGAGAATGAGCGGGGTGCAGGATTTCGAGCGCCCGCGGCCCGCACGAACCCCGATGACCGCCTCTTCATAGGCGCGGACGAACGCGGGCCAATCCAGCGTGTCAGCCTCCTCGATCACTGCGGTGTCGAGGGCGTCGTCGTCCAACGAAACGGCCACGCCGAAATCAAAACTCTGATGTTGGACGAGCGTGTCCTGGCCGGTGACAGTGCAGGAGAAAATGGGGTGCTTCTTCATCGCCTGAACGAGGGCCCATGCGATGATCACGGAAGGTGATGGAACCGTGGTTCCAATGGATTTGGCGCGTTCCCGGGCAATGCGGATTGTTTCGAATCCCGCCTTCACGGACATCTGGGCAGGCACCACATTGCGGAGTTGGGCAACGACGTGCGGCGGCAGTCCGCCCTCGGTCGGGCGCACGGGGACCGGCTCGGAACGTTCCCTGGGGCGTGTGACGCGGGGTGCGGGCACCGCCTCATTGCGCACCTCAAGCATGAGGATGACTTGCCCGACCGATACCTCGTCACCCTCGGCGATGAGCCATTGGCGCAAGACGCCATCGCAGGGGGCTTCAATGGGAAAAAGAGCCTTTTCGGTCTCGACCTCGCAGAGAGGGTCGTCCTGATGGACGGTATCACCGATGCCGGCGATGAGGGTGACCATGGTCGCGCTGGTGA
The DNA here is from genome assembly GCA_041753485.1 of Akkermansiaceae bacterium. Lineage (GTDB taxonomy): Bacteria > Verrucomicrobiota > Verrucomicrobiia > Verrucomicrobiales > Akkermansiaceae > Luteolibacter. The sequence continues at coordinate 4,220 of JBGSUP010000172.1, read as the reverse complement.
TGCCTTCGCCGAGGATAGGAACACGGATTTCGCGTAGTTCGGTGCTGGCGGTGACCTCGGGGAAACTTTCGTGGAACTTGGCCATCGCCTGGGGTTTGGCCGCAGGTGCGGAGGGTGGCACTGCCACGACATCCCGCAGGAGGGTGGTGGCGAGGAGACGTTGCATTTCCGCACCCACCCGCTTCGCGGAGGGCAGCATGGCGTATTCGAGATTCGGGTGGTAGCCGATGTTGACATCCGGCTTGGCGATCAAGACCGGTGCCGCGTGCAGGCGCGCGAAAATGTCCACGTCATGGACGATGGAAGCGATGATCTTCTGGCCGACCGAGCAGCTCTCGGCATCCTCGTGGACCACAAGAAGGCGTCCGGTCCGGGCCACCGAGGCCTTGATCGTTGCGAGGTCGAGCGGAACAATCGTGCGCACGTCGATGATCTCGATCACGTCGTCGGCCGTTTGCAGTCCCGCCACCGCTTCAGCGATGATTTCAAGGCAGTTGCCCCATGAGACGACGGTCAGAGAATCGCCTTGGGAAGCGATCCGGGCTTTGCCAAAGGGCACAGGTGTCGGCGCTTCGGGCAGCTCGCGGGGGTGCCACATGAGGTGCTTTGGAATCAGGACCAGCGTCGGGCTGTTGCCGTGCATCGCCGTCCAGAAAAGACCTGCGGCATCCTCCGGGGTGCTGGGGATTGCGATCTGCAATCCCGGAAAATGCGCGAGCACGGACTCGTTGGACTGGCTGTGCCAGATCGCGCCGCCCGGCAGGTAGGCACCGTATGGCGCATAGATCACCGCCGGGGCCGCCCACTCGCCATGAGTCCGCCAATGGAGGGTGGAGAGGTTGGTGACGAGTTGGTTGAACCCGGCCCAGATGAAATCAGTAAACTGGATTTCAAAAACCGGGCGCTTGCCATAGGCCGCAAGCCCGACCGCCACCCCGAGGATTGTCGATTCGGCGAGCGGCGAGTTGTGGACCTGTTCCGGATAGTCCGTGGAAAGGCCCTTGGTGAGGCTGAACACGCCACCCTTCGGATCTTCGATGTCCTGGCCGAAAAAGACAAAATCGCGCGAGGATGCCAGAGCGGCCCGGAAGGTGGCGTTGATTGCATCGATCATGCGCGGCTTGTCATCGAGCGGGAGATCGAGCCGAGGCGAGTTTACCGACCGGCCGAGGACATGATCGAGCATGTGTGAGGGATCCGGGTCGAGTTCCTGGGAAGCCCGCAAGTATTCGCCGCGCACCTCTTTCTCGATGGAGTCGTATTGATCCTGGAAGCCGGCCTCGGTGAGCACGCCGTCGGCGATGAGCGAATGCTTGAGCCGGTTGAGGGGATCCTTTTGTTCGAGGCCCGCGAGTTCCTCTGCCGAGCGGTATTTGCGGTGGTCGTCAGCGCTCGAGTGGCTGGCGATGCGCTCGGTCTTGCACCAGAGAAACCTCGGCCCGCCGCCGGCCCGGATGTCGTCCATTGCGGTTTTGAGCGCGGTGTGGACGGCATCGATGTCGCAGGCATCGATGGTTTGCCAATCCGCTTCATTGAGGACCCCAAGAGCCAGCGGGTGGATGTTTTCCGTGACCAACGAAATGCCGATGCCGTTGTCCTCGACGAGGACGATCAAGGGGAGTTGCTTTTCCTTGGCGAAAGCAACTGCCTCGTAGAAATCGCCCTGACGGGTGCCGGCGTCGCCCACCGAGGTCAGGACGACGTTGGGTTTGCCGTCGAGTTTCAGTCCCCAGGCCAGACCGCATGCCGGCAGCAGCGAGGCCGCCACCACCGAAGCGACGCTGAAGATCCCGAGTTCCTTGTTGCTGTAGTGGGCCGGCATCTGGCGGCCGCCGCTCGCGCTGGAATGCTTGGCGAAAAACGCGAGGGCGAGGTCGTAGTTGCTCATCCCGCGCCCGAGGGCGATGGGGCGGTCGCGGTAATATCCGGCGAACAAGTCGCCTTCGCGCATCAGGTGGCCAGCCACGGCAAGCGCTTCATGGCCCATGCCGGCTACATGGAACCAACCCATGCCCTGCCGGATGAGGCTCTGCTCCCGCAAGTCGCCAAGGCGGCTCAACAGCATGGAGCGCAGGAGTTTGAGCTTGGCGGTGGAATCGAGTTCGTTCGATTCGAAATCACGGAAGGCACTGGCTCCGGAAGACGTGCCGGATGTCGGGATTTCAGGGGTTGGATGAAGGCCTTTTTGCAGATCGGCATCCAGACCGAAGGCCGGAAGATTGGGAGAAGTCGACATGATGGTGTGTTAAGAGTGCCGGTCTTGGATAAACGATTTCAATTCAGGAGACCATTACGTGATCCAGTAGGCGGCCGGCTCGGGCGGAATCGGAAGATTCTTGAGGGAAATCCATTCGTCGCGAGCGTATCTTTCCAAACCACTTTGCCAAGATTTCGTTTGGTGGCGGTTTTCCCGTGGGTCAGTTACCTGCGTTTCGGATGTATCCGGGAACCAGAGTTCGGTGATGCCTCGCTCCGGTCGGGATCTGGGGATGGTCAGAGCGTCCCGTTCCGCGCCATGCAAGCCGCATTGCAGCATGGTTGCAGAGGGGATGTCCGGGCTTGCATGCCCCGGCAAGCGGGCTAGAACCAGCGGGACATTCCTGTGAGAAGCTATTTCCTACGCCGCCTGCTGCTAATTCCCCCGACCCTGGTGGGGATCACGCTGCTGGTGTTCACGATCACGCGTTTCGTGCCCGGCGGGCCGCTGGACCGGATGCTGCAGGAGGCAGCACGCGGTGCCGACCAGGGAGGCAAGCGCGCGTCGTCCAGTCAGGCCCAGGGCGGCTTGAGCGAGGAGCAACTCGAGGAGCTTGAAGAGCAATTCGGCCTCAACAAGCCGGTGCTCGCCGCCTACGGCCAATGGCTGGGAATCATCCCGCGCGAGGTCAGGATTTCCAAAGGCGAGTTCAGCGGGCGCGGCGATGAAACGATCGGCGGCGGGATCGATCCCACCATCACCGCGGAGGTCGTGCTGCGTGGCGATGGCCGCCTGCTGCGGGTGACACGCGCTGGCGAAACCGTAAGCTCCGCGGTGCTTGCCGAGAGCGGCAAGGGAATCGCCGGGGAGGGCTGGAAAGTCCGCTATGAAACATCCGCCGACAGGCGTGACCGTTTCAAACGGCGCAACCCGGGCAATCCGTCGGTGCCGGAATACGCGCCACGCGTGGTGGTCTATCAGACACGCTTTTCGGGATTGCTGCAGGGCGATCTCGGCCGCTCGACGGTTTACAATGATCCGGTTCACGAGATGATTTTCTCGCGCATGCCCATAGCCGTTTATTTCGGCCTGCTCACGGCATTGATCACCTACGCGGTGTGCCTGCCGCTGGGCGTGCTCAAGGCGCTGAAGCACCGGACTTTTATCGACTCCTCGACATCGGTGTTGATTTTCCTCGGTTATTCCATCCCCGGCTTCGCGCTGGGAGCCATCCTGCTTGTGCATCTCGGTGCGCGCATGAACCTGTTCCCTCTGTTCGGCCTCACCAGCCCGGATTTCGACCAACTCGACACGGTGGGCAAGATCAAGGACCTCGCGCACCACACGGTGCTGCCTTTGCTTTGTTACATCGTCGGCTCGTTCGCGATGCTCACCATGATGACCAAGAACAACCTGATGGACAATCTGGCCGCCGACTACGTCCGCACGGCAGTGGCAAAGGGCGCGAGTTTCCGCAAGGCGGTTTTCGGTCATGCCTTCCGCAACTCGATGATTCCCATCGCCACCAGCCTCGGCGACCTGGTCACCATTTTCATCGGTGGCTCGATGTTGATCGAAACCGTGTTCGACATCCAGGGCTTCGGACTCCTGCAGTATCAATCCGTCATCGCGCGCGACGTGCCGGTGATCATGGGCACGCTGACCATCGCCGCGTTCCTGATGCTAATCGGCCATGTGATTTCGGATTTCATCGTGGCGATGGTGGATCCGCGCATCAAATTCGAGTGACCATGCGGGCAAGCGGAATATTTCTAACCATTCTTGGAGCGCTCGCCGTCCTGGGCGAAGTGAGGCAGCTCGCGTTTCCCACCGCCCGCTGGTTTTTCGAGACCAGCCGCCAGGTGCCATGGCTGCACATGGATCGCGGCGGCGGGGTGGTGTTTCCGTGGTTCGGCTGGCTGGGCGCGGCCCTGCTGCTGCTCTCCGGCCTGGCCATGATCTTCCGCTCGTTCGCCCGTGGCCCGCGGAATCCGCAGACGCTGCGGCGGATGCGCCGTTTCCG
>JBGSUP010000171.1:0-16492 GCA_041753485.1 Akkermansiaceae bacterium | reverse complement strand
CCGATGTGGGGCGTGATGATGCAGTTTTTCGCGGTGAGCAGCGGATGATCCGGGCGCGGCGGTTCCTCGTCGAGCACGTCGCCGCCGTAGCCGGCGACCTTGCCGCTCTCGAGGGCGGCGGCGAGATCCGCGTTGTTGACGACTTCGCCGCGGCTGCAATTCAGGATGATCACTCCGTCCTTCATCGTGGCGATGGTTTCGGCACGGACCATCTCACGGGTTTCATTCGTTAGATTGGTGTGCAGGGAAATGACGTCTGCCTTCACGAAAACCTCCGCCACACTGGCCGCGCGGGTTACTTCGTGGGCAGCGGTGAATGCCTCATCCCAATAGACATCGTAGCCGATGACCTTCATGCCGAAAGCCTTGGCGCGAATGGCGACTTCCTTGCCGATGCGGCCGAGCCCGACGATGCCGATGGTTTTGTCCATGATTTCGTGTCCGGTGAGGCGCTTCCAGTTTCCGGCGCGGGTGAAATTGACCTCCTCCACGAGGTGGCGGCTCAGCGCGAGCAGCAACGCGAAGGTGTGCTCGGCCACGGTGGTGTGGTTGACGCCCGGGCAGAAGGCGAGGGGAATGCCCATTTCGGTGGCGGCGACCACATCGATTTTGTCAACGCCGATGCCGTATTTGCTGAGGATTTTGAGACGCGGCGCGGCCTTCTCCAGCACGGCACGCGAGATCAGGTCGTCGCCACAGAGGATGGCGTCGAAGTCGCCAACGAGTTCGAGCATTTTGGCTTCGCCGAGCGGGCCGCGCTCGCGGACGATTTCGATGCCGGTGGATTCGAGAAGCTCGTGATGTGGGCCGGCAATGTCCTGATAGGACGTGGTGGTGAGAAGGATTCGGACTTGGCTCATGATCGGAATGGATTGGGGTTGGCGGAGAAATCCTACACGTGTAGGATTAAGTCAACTTGGAAAGCCGGTTATTTTGATTTGGGGCCGGGCCGGTGGAGTGGCGGATGACGAGTTTGGGGTGGACGTGGGATTCGCGGGGCGGCAGGCTGGCGTTTTTAGGTTCGAGGCGCTCGAGCAAGCCGCGCACCGCAAGGTCCATCAGGCGGCCGGTCTGGTGATCGACGGTGGTGAGCGAGGGGAAAAAGTGTTCGGCGACGGCGATGTTGTCGTAGCCGATCACCGAGGTGTCCTCGGGCACGCGGATGCCATCCTCGCGCAGGCGGTTGATCGCGCCGATGGCGATGCGGTCGTTGAGGGCGATGATGGCGGTGGGGAGATTTTCGCCGTGTTGCTCGATAAGTTCGCCGGCCATTTCGTAACCGTATTCGAAGGTGTGTTTGGTTTCGCCGGGGTGGAACAGGGAAATGAAATCCTTGTCGAAATCCAAGCCGCAGAGGGGTGCGTATTTTTTCAAGCCAGGGATGCGCAGGGCCCCGAAGCGGTTGAGTGGATCGATGCCGAGCAAGGCGATTCCGCGATGGCCGAGGCCCGTCAAATGCTCTAGCACCAGCTTCATCGAGCGGGTGCGGTCGAGCAGGATGCGGTCTCCGGGGACCGGGTTTTCGGGGTCCACCCAAAAGCACGGGGTTTTGGCGCGGTCGAGCATGCGGATGGCGGAATCTTCGGCGCTGAGGCGGGAAAAAATCAGCACGATGCCATCGACATGCTGGCCGACGAAGCGGCGAATTGCGCCACGTTCGAGTTCCACGTTGTCACCGGCGAGTTCGATGACGGTTTGGTATCCCTCCTCGCGGAGTCGCTGCTGGAGGGAGGCGGCACGCATGGCCAGAACCGGGGATTCCAGGTCCTGGAAGCAAACGCCGACGGTGGCGGTCTGGCCGCCGCGGAGGCCGCGGGCAAGGGCGCTGGGCTCGAAATCAAGGTCATGAATCGCCTGTTTGACCTTGCGCACGGTTTCCTGTTTCACGCCGCTGTGGCCGTTTAGCACGCGCGAAACCGTCCAGCGCGAGATGCCGAGGTGGCGTGCGAGGGCGGCGGTGGTGTTGAGGCGGACTTTGGGCATTGGCGAAGGCTCCGGCAATCCGCTAACACAGGCCAAGGGCTTTGCCAACACGAGTTTGATTTTGTGCTGAATCAGGCGTTCTTACTGCATCCGACTTGTCAGGTGGATGCATGCTTGTGATCTTAATGATATTTAGAGTGCGGGTCACTCGACCCGACAACATCGCCGAGTTCCGCGGTGGCGTGGCAGGTAAACCCGGCATTGCTGTCGCCAGGTAGCCACCCACCCACGCCGCAAGGCCAGACCCCAGCTCAGAGTGACTGCAACCTGGTTGCGGCGGTTTGGGAGAGCGGGTGAATCAGCGGGTGAATCAGCTTGCATCAGGACGATCACGGAATAGAAATTCCCCGGCGCATAACTGAAATCATTAGTTTCACATTACTGCACCGAAATTTAAATAAGTTATAAGCCGCTGTAGCTCAGGGGTAGAGCAGCTCATTCGTAATGAGCAGGTCGTCGGTTCGAATCCGACCAGCGGCTCCATGCATGGGATTTTGAAGCCGGTTTTGCATCAGCGGGATTTTCCGGCCTGCCGCGTCCGCGACCAAGAGGGGTCGCCTTAATAGATCCCTTCGATTTTCCATTGCTCCGGTGGGTTGAAGCCGAGGCGCAGCATCCGGCGATCGTGCAATTCGATGTCCCATTCAAGCCCTTGCCATGCGTCCGCGCTCCACCAATCGCCGGAAATGGCGAAGGGACCGCGCTGCCGCAGGATCGGGCCCGCGTGGGGGCCCGTGAGCAAGGCTTGCGGCCGCAGTTGAAATCCACGGCCTGTGCTGGCCACCGCCACTTCCAGCGGCGGGCGGAACCGGCGCAATGGAGCCACACATGAAACGCCACTCATGGCTCGCAATTCTCCCGCCGCAGGCTCCGCCGCCACCGGAACGACATGGAATGCGTCCGGGCGGTGACTCGACTCCCTGCGCGGAATTCCCACCCGATCCGGGCCAAGCAGGCTTTCAAGGCGTGTCAGGGTCTCGGCCCAACGCTCCGGGTGGCGGATCTGCAAAACCCAACAATCGCATTGTGTCGCCAGCACACGGACCGGTTCGAATTCCAATTCCAGAGCCACAATTCCCGATGGCGCATGCAAGGTTTCAAAGGCTGCCTGCAGCAGGCGCATCAACACCTCCGGCGAACGCTGGGGCTCGGCCAGGGGCAGCAGCTGCGAGAGCGGCGCATGCGATTCGAAGGATAATTCAAAACGTAATTTTCCAGCAGCTAAATGGGATGCGGCTAGGCGGGCGCACAAAGTTTGAAAAATCTGTTTTGCGGCGAAAAGCAAAGGTTCAAAAGAATCAATTGGTGATTCAAAATCAATGGCTTGGATATATAAATCGAGCGGGCGATAAAGCTGCAGCAGACGTTGGAAGCGGCCATGCAGGATGTCGTGCACGCGCATTGCGGCGGGGCCGAGGCGATCGGTAACTTGCTGGCGTGGGAGTTTGCGGAAATCGCCGAGCGTGCGCAGGCCCCAGAGCCGGAGTATTGGCAAGAAGGCGATGGTTTCTGATGTTCCAGTCTGTGCCAGAAGGTCCAAAGCCAGCGGATCGAAGTCATCCGGTTTCATGGCTTGTCCACTGCATGGCGCGCCTGCCATGGCGGCGAGATGGGCGAGATCGGGAGTGTTCGCCAAACTCAGGCGCAAGCCGGGAATCGGCGGCTGCCAGTTCGTGGGAGGGTGGCTTGTCGCAAGATCGATGATCAGGGTGTCGGGTCGCAACTGCTCGAAATCCGGACCCAGCGATTCGGCCAACTCAAGCAAGATGATCTGAAGTGCTTGTTCCGCCTCCCGATTGCGCGGCAGGAAGCGCAGGCTTGGGCAGCGGGCGCGGGCCTGGTGCGATGATTCACCCACCCGTATTCCATGGCGGGCTGCGAGTGTGTTGACCGCCAGCAGGGGCGCTTTCAGGTGTTTGGATTCGCCCGGATCGGAGCTGACCGCGCAGGCTTGGAAGCGCAATTCAGGCGTCAGTTGGAGTGCGGCTTCCACTGCAAGATCGGGTAGATGAAGGCAGGCAAACATACGTTTAATTCAACTGAGTAACAATCGCCGGTTCCAATTTCTGAATTAGTTTAGCGAAAAGTCTGTAAGTTTCATGAAATGAATTGAATGCAATAGTAATTACCGAATATTCAGCAGTTAATTTCGTTGTAAAAGCGGGCGGACTCTAAATTGTCTGAACAGGTTTTCACGGGAACCGGTAAAGTGTCCGAGGGTGAAATTAGAATCCGCAGCAAGACGCAAACGGACACAGGGAATGAGCGTTTGAGGGCAGAGCGCGATGACGGACAAATCATTTGATTCGACCAATCGTTTGATTCGATGCCATGATCCAAGGGGAATTTGCCGGAGTTCGGCAATGGAGAACGAAAGGAAGTCGATGATGATGCGCGGCAAGTTGCCATCGCGAAGGATCAGGTCGGCGGCGTTGAGGGTTTGTTGTGGATTTCGGCAGCGGATCCAGAGCAGCTTGGAGCAATCATCCGGAGAAAACGAAGCGGGATCAAAGCAGTCGCAGCCATCAATCAGGGCGAGTTGCGGCATGGGAGACGCGGCGGGCTCCCGTGCCAGCAGGGAGGCAATCACCAGTGACAGGCTGGCGGCAGGATGGGAGGGAATGACTTCCGTGATCCCGCCAGAGGGAAAAGTCTCGGGATCGCTGAGTTCAAAATCCGTGCGGCTTGTCCGGATGAGTGCTGCCGGACCATGCCGTGCCAGCGGGAATTTTTCCCGGAGTTGGCGCTGGAGATTGGCAAGGGTCTTGTCCGGCATGGCGGGAGCATTCTGCCATGCCGGGAATTATGTTCAAGCGAACATTCGCAATAGCGCCAGACTCACAATTCCCACAGCCGCGTGCGCAAGGCCTCGGCGGCGGCGCGGGCTTCGGCTTCTTTCTTGCTCTTGCCCTTGCCGGTGGCGAGCACCAGGTCGCGCCAGGAAACCTCGGCTTGGAACACCCGGCGGTGGTCGGGACCGCTCTCGCCAAGGATCCGATAGACCGGTGCCTGAGGTTGGATCGCCTGCAGGCTTTCCTGCAACTCACCCTTCGGATTCCGCTCCTCCGGACTTGAAACCATGCTGCCGATTTCCGCCTCGAACAAGCGCAACACCAGTTCCCGCACCTTGTCGGGGCCGGAATCGAGATACACCGCTCCGATCAGCGCTTCGAACGCGTCGGCCAGTGTCGAGAGCCGCCGCCGACCGCCGGTGGCCTCCTCGCCCTTGCCGAGCAACACATAGTCGCCCAGATGGATCGCCATCGCGAAACGGGCGAGTGCGCGGCGGGAAACGACGCGTGAGCGCAGTTTGGTGAGACGCCCTTCGGTGAAGTCCGGAAACATCCGGAACAGCTCCTCGGTGACGATCAACTGCAGGACCGCATCGCCCAGAAACTCCATCCGCTGGTTGTCGAAGTGGGGCCTCTGCGACTCGTAGGCCAGACTCGGATGAGTCAACGCCTCTGCCAGTAACAGGGAGTTTCGAAATTTGTAATGAATCCGGCTTTCCAGCGGCTGCATCGGTCGTTTGGCTTGAGTTCCTCTCCCCCGTCCGGGCCTCATGTGAAGCCCCGATGGGAAAGATGGGGTGATCGACGGGACTCGAACCCGCAACAACCAGAATCACAATCTGGGGCTCTACCATTGAACTACGACCACCATTTGAAACGGCGGGCACGATCCTTGAGCGATGCCCGTGAATTTGGAAAGGCAAAAATCTCAGTGGATACTGAAATTCATGAATCGTGGCTCTATGGGCCCAATTTTCCAGACTTCCGGGAAATTTCCGGGAAATTTCCTTGTCTGTCAGGCGTTTCGCATCGAAAGACCGTGCGTTGATGAAAGGAATTTTCATGTGGTTGCTGCTGCTGGGCGTGTTCGCAGGGCTTCAGGGGCGTGGCTTCGCGGCGGATCCTTGTGAGGTGCTGGCGGCCATGCACGAGCACGAACATTCCTGGCACGATCATGATCCGGGAAAACCCTGCGATCCCTCGCACGACGAGCAATGCCCGCTGGAGCACCACAGCCACGGTTGTTTCTGCCATCCGATGCCCTTGGTGGATGCCCGCGACCTGTTGATCCGCCTGAGCGTGCCCAGCCTGAGTCTTTCGCGCCTGCGGCATGTCCGGGAAACGGTGCCCGAGGAGCCTTATCTCAGCGAGGACAAGCCACCGCTGATTTGAGCGCCGTTTGACGCTCCATCGTGCCCGCGTGGGCCGATGTTTCCACCGCATGGTCCACTGTGGATCCGTGTGCCCTTCTCTGGCTTTACCTGAGGAGTTCGGAGGTAGCGATCAGAAAATGCACGATGCGTTCCTCTCGCCAGCCCCTGGCTCCTGAATCCCCGTTTCTTCAATCCCACATCCCATCATTCTCATGCTTCATTCCATCATTTGTCCCTGGCTGGCCTTTGCCCTGCTGGTGGCCCCGCTTCACGCCCGGGCGTCGGTCGTCGTCACGCTGTCGTCGGTCGGCGATCGCATCCGCTCGCAAAATCCGGATCTGGCCGCCGCGCGGCTGCGCATCCAGGAGGCCGTCGGCCGCATGAACCAGTCCGGCCGCCCCGCGAATCCGGAACTGGAGTCCGCATTCGAATCGAATTCCGCCTTCCGCGAGGGCAGGCTCGAACTTGGCCTCTCCCAGCGGTTTCCGGTCACCGGTCGGCTGCGTCTGGAAAAAGAACTGTCCGCCACCGAAATGCGGGCCGCCGAGGCCGAAGTGCGCGAAGTGGAACGCAAGCTGGCCTCGAAGGCCCGCGAGGCGGTGGTGAAAATCCTCGCCGCCCGCCAGCGCCGCTTGCTGTTGGAGAAACAGGTCTCGCTTTCGAAAGAATTCGCCGCTTTCCTAACCGAGGTTGCCGCCAAGGGCGAGGGCTCGGTGATCGACGCCGGCCAGGCAGAACTGGAAGCCACCAGCCTGGCCATTGAAATCCGCCAACTCGATGCGGCGGAAGCGGCCTTGGCGGGAGAATTGAAACCGCTGCTTGGCATGCGGCCCGGCGAGTTGCTGAGTGTCGGCGGCACCCTTCCGGAGCCCGCCCTGCCAGCCGCCGGAGCGGATCCCTCGCAACGCCCGGATTTCCAACTGGCGAAACTCGAGGCACAAGCCGCCGCCCAGGGTGTGACGCTTGAGCAGGCGCGCCGCTGCGACGATGTGGAGGGCGGGATTTTCGCCGCCGCGGAACGCGGCGAGGACGTGCCGGATGGCTATGACAACGAAGCGGTCATCGGCCTGCGTTTCAAGATTCCGCTGCCATTCTGGAACAAGAACGAGGGTGCGATTCAGGAAGCCGGAGCCAGGAAAGAGCGTAAGGAAATGGAAGCCGCCGCCCTCGCCCGCAACATCCGGCTCGAAGCCGAGGCCGCCCGCACCGAAATGCGGCAGTGGGCGGAAGTCATTCGCGAAATCAACGAAACCCTGCTGCCACTCGCAGAGGAACAATCCGCTCTAACGGAAACCACCTTTCGCAACGGCCAGGGCGAAATCCAATCCGTCCTCCGCTCCCGCGAAAAACGCCTGGAACTCGCCGCCGCCCGGCTCGACGCCCTGCGCGAATTCCACCTCGCCCTCGTCCGCCACGAAACCGCGCTCGGCAAATTCTAACTCACTTCCCGCATGAAACTACAATTTCTGATTCTGTTATCCCTTCTCACCCATCTCCACGCCGCGACCAACGCGGACACCATCGTCCTCGATGCCACCGGCGTGAAAAACCTCCGCATCGAAACCGTCGAAGCGGAGGAGCAGGACTTCGAGAAAACCATCTTTGCCCTCGGCAGGATCGCGGAAATCCCGGAAAACCACGCCGTCCTCAGCAGCCGAATTTCCGGCCGCGTCATCGGACTTGAAGCCCAGGAAGGCGATACCGTGGAAAAAGACCAAGTCCTCGTCCGCGTCGAAAGCCGCCAGCCCGGCAACCCGCCGCCCGTCATCGAACTGAAGTCCCCAATCGGCGGTCTGCTGGTCAGTTCCCACATCCGCCTTGGCGAGCCGGTCGAACCGGAAAAAGAACTGCTCGACATCTCCGACCTCAGTGAAGTGTTAGCCATCGCCCGCGTTCCGGAAAACCAAGCTTCAAGGCTCAAGCCTGGCAGTCAGGCGCACATCCGCGTTTCCGCCTTGGGCGACCAGCCGTTGGAAGGGGAGATGATCCGCTTCGGCACCACGGCGGACCGCGAGAGCGGCACCATCGACGCCGTTTTCAAAGTCGCCAACCCCGGCCTCCGCATGCGGTCGGACATGCGGGCCGAGTTCTCCATCGTCCTCGGCAAGCGCTCCAACGTCATCGGCATCCCGCGCGCCGCGCTTCAGGGAGATGCCAGCAAGCGCTTCGTCTACGTCAAGCACTTCGAGCTCCCTAACGCCTTCATCAAGACGCCCGTGCAGGTCGGTGAAATGAACAACCGTTACGTCGAAATCATCAGCGGCCTCTTCCCCGCCGACGAAGTCGTCACCCGCGGCGCCTATTCCCTGTCCTTCGCCGGTGGCGGCAGCGTCTCGCTCAAGGAAGCGCTCGATGCTGCCCACGGCCACGAACACGCGGCCGACGGCTCCGAGTTGAAAGCCGGAGAGAAAACCGGAACCGCGAAAACCGACGAACACGATCACGCCGAAGCCAGTCCGTTCTGGAAATACATCAGCGGCGGCCTCTTCGTCCTGCTGCTCGCCTCCTTGTTCTCCAAAATGCGCTCCACCACCAACCCGGAAGCCCTCTGAACCATGCTCAACAAAATGATTCATTGGTCGCTCGCCAACCGGGCGGTCATCATCGGCCTTTCCCTGATCTTGATGGTCATGGGTCTTCGCACCGCCACGGAACTGCCGGTGGAGGTGCTGCCGGACCTATCGAAACCCACCGTCATCATCCTCACCGAATCCGCCGGACTCTCGCCGGAGGAAGTGGAAATGCGCGTCACCCAGCCGATCGAAAGCGCGCTCATGGGCGTCTCCGGCCTCACCCGCCTGCGGACTAACAGCGATGTCGCTCTCTCCCTGGTCTACGCCGAATTCGGCTGGGACACGGACATTTACAAGGCCCGGATGCTTGTCCAGGAACGGCTCCAGGGCGTGCGCGAGCAGTTGCCGGAAGGCGTGCAGCCGTTCATGACCCCCGTCGCCTCGCTGATGGGCGAAATTTTGTTAGTCGGCGTGCGCTCCACCATCAGGGAGGGTGAGCCCGGCTACATGCCGCCCAGCGATGTCCGCTCGCTGGCGGACTGGACGATCAAGCGCCGGCTGCAAAGCATTTCCGGCATCGCCGAAATCCTCAACATGGGCGGCGGCGTCAAACAGATAGAGATCCAGCCGGATCCCTACAAGATGCAGGCCAACGGCGTCGGCTTCGAGGAACTCGAAAAAGCCGCCAGCGAATCCGCCAGCACCACCACCGGCGGCTTCATCAACACCGGCACCACCGAGATCATGGTGCGCAATCTCGCCATGAGCGTACAGCTCGGCGACATCGCCAGCACCATCGTCAAGACCGTGAACGACCGCCCGATTTCCATCGGCGACGTTGCCGACGTCGTCTGGGGAATCGAGCCGATGCGGGGCGACGCCACGGTCAGCCAAGCGCCCGAAAAAACCCCGACCTACGGTGTGATCATGTCCATCACCAAGGCACCCGGCTTCGACATCCGGGCTCTCACGGAGGAAATCAGCAAGGCTCTTGCGGAACTCCAACCTTCGTTCCCCAAGGGAATGGAGACCACGTTGCTTTTCCAGCAGAAGGACTTCATCGACCACGCCATCGGCAATCTTATGGAAGCAATCCGCGACGGAGCGATCATGGTCACCATCGTCATTTTCGTCTTCCTGATGAATTTCCGCACTACCTTCATCACGCTCATGGCCATGCCGCTTTCCTTCGGCATCACCATGCTGATTTTCAAATGGTCCGGCATCAGCGTGAACTCGATGACGCTCGGCGGCCTCGCCGTCGCCATCGGCATGGTCGTGGATGACGCGATTGTCGATGTGGAAAACGTTTACCGGCGACTGCGTGAGAACGCCGCTCTGGACAATCCACATCCGAGACTTGCCGTCATCGCGAGAGCCTCGGGGGAGGTGAGAAATTCCATCCTCTACGCCACCATTCTCATCATCCTCGTCTTCCTGCCCTTGCTCGGTCTAACCGGCGTGGAGGGCAAGCTGTTCGCGCCCATCGCAATCGCCACCATCATTTCGATGATCGCCTCGTTCATCGTCTCGCTTACCGCGATTCCCGTGCTCTGCTCGTTCCTGCTCAAGCCAAAAGCCGGTCACCACAAGGACGGCCTCGTGACTCGCGGCATAAAGTGGTTGCTGGAGCATCTCTGGCTGCGCTTCGGCCTGAACCAGCCCTATCTGCTACTCGCGCTGGCCCTGGTCATTGTCGTCGCCGCGTTCTCGCTTTATCCGCGGATGGGCAAGGACTTCCTGCCCAGGTTCAAGGAAGAGACAGCGCTCGTCGCCGTCACCTCCGCACCCGGCACCTCACTGGAGGAAATGAACAAGATTTCCGATATCGTCGAGCAGCAGATCCTGTCGGTGCCGGAAGTCCGCAAAGTCGGCCGCCGCCTTGGCCGTGCCGAACGCGGCGACCATGTCGTCCCGGTCTCCACCGCCGAGTTCGACGTGGACTTCCGCGAGCTTGTGGGTCACGAAAAAACCAAGGCCCGCGACCGCAACGAAATCCTCGCGGATATCAGCAAGCGGCTGAAAACCGTTCCCGGCGTCTTTGCCGTCGTCGGCGGTCCGCTCGCCGACCGCATCGGCCACATGCTCAGCGGGGTTTCCGCGCCCGTCGCGGTGAAGATCTTCGGCCCGGACTTGGATGAGTTGAGGAAAATCGGCGTGGAAATCCAGAGCATTGCCAAAACCATCCACGGCTTCGAGGATGCCAAGCTCGATGTGCAGTCTTCGATTCCCCAGCTCCGCATCGAGGCGGACCGCGACCGCGCGCGCGCCTACGGAATTGCCCCCGGCCGTCTCAACGAACAACTCTCCGCCCTCATCGGCGGCAAGGAAATCTCCGAGCTGCGCGATGGCCAGCGCACTGTCAACCTCGTCACCCGCCTGCCGCTGGAATGGCGCGACTCACCGGAGAAAATCTCGCAGATCCCAATCGAGATGGCCAACGGCCAGCGCGTCCCGCTGTCGCTCGTCGCCGATGTGCGCGAGGCAAAGGGCCCCAATGTCATCTTCCGCGAGGACAGTCAGCGACGTTATGCCGTGGCGATCAAGCCGACTGTCGGGGATGTCTCCACCCTGGTCGAACGCCTCAGGAAAGAGGTGGTGGAAAAAGTGAAACTACCGGAAGGCTACTTCGTCAGGTTCGAGGGTGAGTTCCAGGCGCAGCAGGATGCCACCCGGCGCATCGCGCTCTTCACCTGCGTGATCCTGTTGGTCATCGAATTCCTGTTATATGGCTATTTCCGCACTCCGTTTTTCGCTTTCCAGGTGCTCTGCGACATCCCGCTGGCGATGGTCGGCGGTCTGGTGTTCACATATTTCAAGCTCAACAACATCAGCATCGCCACCCTCGTCGGCTTTATCGCCGTGGCCGGAGTCGCTGCCAGAAACAGCATCATGCTCATCTCCCACTACCTGCACCTCATGCAGCACGAGGGCGAGGGCTTCACCCAACAAATGGTCATCCGCGGCACCAGGGAACGCCTCGTTCCGGTGCTCATGACCGCGCTCGCCGCCGGCACCGGCCTGATTCCACTGGTGCTCGCCGCCGATCAACCGGGCAAGGAAATCCTCCATCCCGTCGCGGTCGTCATCGTCGGCGGACTGATCACCAGCACGCTGCTGGGTCTCGGTGTGACGCCCACCGTTTTCTATACCTTCGGCCGCAAGGCCGCGGCCAAATCCATCGAACGCGAATCGGCCGCTTCGCATTGAATCCGCAAACCAATACCAACAAGCCAAATGAAAACCAAAATCATCGCCATCGCCACGCTCGCCGCCAGTCTCATCTTCGCCACTGCCGCAGAGAAAATCAAAGCGCCTAACGGCGGACGCATCATCCACTCCGTAGAACCTCACGCCGAATTTCTCGTTACCGCAGTCAGGAAGATTGAAATCCGATTTCTCGACGAGGCCGGCAAAGTTGTCGCTCCCGCAACCCAAGTCGTCACCGTCACCACGGGCGTCCGCTCCAACCCGACCAAACTCGCGTTTGTCAAGGACGGTGACAAACTGGTTTCCGACAAAACCATCCCAGATGGCAAGGAACTCCCGGTCGTGCTTCAGATCCGCGCCAAGGAAGGCGAGAAGGCGATCAACGAGAAGTTCACCCTGAATCTTGCCAAGTGCCCGACCTGCGAACATCTGGAATACGCCTGCACCTGCGCTCATGGCGAAGGGGAGGACGGCCATGAAGGCCACGACCATTGATGAAACTCCAATAGTTCTTCCTCGCTGCCCGGAGACGTTGAATCCACGGTTTTTATCCTTTGCCCTGTGCTGCTTTCGCGGAAAGCTGTGCGCGGATGGATGGTGCTTGGATCGTTTTGGCGAGCAGCGGGGTGGCGAATATCTCGCCGCTGTTCGCGGTGTTGACGCTGGTGCTGGTGCTGGCGGTGCTGGTTTCGCTGGTATTGGTGAAATTCAAACAGAGCCTGCTCGTCGGCTATCTGCTGTGCGGAGTGCTGATGGGAAACACGGGCTTGCTCTGGCTCACCGGCACCGACCGCGGGGACCCGGTGATTTACAATCTCGCGGAGATCGGGGTGGTGCTGCTGATGTTCACGCTGGGCATCGAGTTTTCGCTGGGCGAGTTGCGGCATCTCTGGCGCACGGCCCTCATTGGCGGCGGTATCCAGGTGGGCATCACCGCCGGCATCGCGGGTTTCGCCGCATCGGCTTTTGGCTTTCCAGCGGCGGACAGCATTGTGCTGGGTATCGCGGTGGCGCTGAGTTCCACGGCGGTGGCGATGAAGTCGTTCCAGGATTTCGGCCAGCAGAACAATCCCGGCGCGCGCGCCAGTCTCGGCATCGCCTTGTTTCAGGACATTCTGGTGATTCTGGTCTTCCTGGTGATGCCCTCGCTCTATCGGGGTGGGGAAGGGGAGCTTGGTGGTGACATCGTGCTGGCCTTGCTGAAGGGCATCGCCTTTCTCGCCGGTGCCTGGCTGCTGGGCCGCTACGGCCTCACCCCGTTGCTCCACGCGGTGGCGCGCACCCGCAGCCGCGAGTTGTTCACGCTCACCGTGATCGGGCTCTGCGCCGGGGTTGCCTTCGCCGGCAGCGCGCTTGATCTTTCGCTCGCGCTGGGTGCTTTTGCCGCCGGTCTGGTGGTGAGCGAGTCGATTTACAGCCACCGGATTCTATCCGATATCCTGCCCTTCAAGGATCTGTTTCTTGCGATCTTCTTCGTCTCGGTGGGTCTGCTGATTGATTTGGGAGTGGTGGCGGAGCAGTGGCAGCGGGTTTTGTTAGGCAGTGCCGTGATCCTGGTGGTGAAGGGGACGATTGTGTTCGCGGTGTTGAAGAGCTTCAGGCTGCCGGGCCGCGCCGCCCTGCTGGCGGCGGGGAGCTTGGCGAGCACCGGCGAGTTTTCGCTGGTGCTGATCGGCAAGGCCGGCGGATACCGGCCCTTTGATCCTGCCACCGAGCAGATGCTGCTGGTTTGCACCGCGGTGACCATGGCGGCCGTGCCCTCGCTGATGCGGGCGTCCCGGCCTTTCGGAAAATGGTTGGAAGACAAACGCTTGCTCGCCGCCAACCAGCTCGCACCGCAATCAATGACCCCGAGCAAGGTGATCAAAAAACTCAGCAACCACGCCATCATCTGCGGTTATGGCCCGGTGGGGCGCGCCCTTAACGAGGCGTTGAAACGCTGCGGCGTGGATACCTTGGTCATGGAACTGAACTCGGATACGGTCAGGGCCCTGAAAACCGCGGGCCAGCCCGTGCTTTTCGCGGATGCCACCCATCCGGAGGCGCTCGACCTTGCCGGCATCATGCGTGCACGCCTGGTGGCCTTCACTTTTCCCGCGGTGAACGCGACCTGTGCCGCCGTGCCGCTGGTGCGCGAGCGAAATCCCGGCATCTATATCTTCGGCCGCGCCAAGTATGCCAGCGAGGTGTCGCGCTTGCTGGAACTCGGCGTGCAGGTCATCTACGACGAGCACGAGAGCGCCGTGGCCATGGTCCGCGCCGCCGTCACCTCCTACGAACGGCCGGATATCGACCCCGAAGATGTCGTCCGCGAGGCGATGGATCAGGGCGCATGAGTGCGCCGCCTCGTCTCAACCGAATGGCCGGAAGAACGGCGGGCACGCGGCGAGTTTGCCGCGGCATGAGGTTTGTTAGCGCTCGTCAACTAAACAACTTCCGGTCCAGTGAGCGGTATTGGATAGCCTCGAGGATATCAGCCGGGCGGATGCTTTCTGACCCTGATAGATCCGCCAACGTGCGGGCCACTTTGAGGATTCGGTCATGGGCGCGGGCGGAGAAGTTCATTTCTTCCATCGCGTGTTCGAGGTAGCCATTGGCTTCCGCATCGAGTTGGCAGTGCGCCTTCATTTGCCGCGGGTTCATGGCAGAGTTGGTCGCATTGGCGGATTTACGAAACCGCTCTCCTTGGATCCGCCTCGCTTCTACCACCCGCGCTCGAATTTCGATAGATTTCTCGCCGGTTGTGGCATTTGATGATAACTCGTGGAAATCCACCAGCGGCACTTCGCAGTGGATGTCAATGCGATCTAACAATGGTCCTGATATGCGTTGCCGGTAGTTCTCGATCTGCCGCGCGGAACAGCGGCACTGGCGTTTGATATCTCCGTAAAAACCACACGGGCAGGGGTTCATGGCTGCTACTAACATGAATCTACAGGGAAAGGAAACGGTGCCTGCGGCGCGGCTTATCGAAACGTCCCCGTCTTCCAGCGGCTGGCGCATGACTTCCAGTGTCTGACGGCGGAATTCCGGCAGTTCATCGAGAAAGAGGACGCCGTGGTGCGCGAGGGAAACCTCGCCCGGTCCGGGATTGGTGCCGCCGCCTAACAAGCCGGCATCCGAGATCGTGTGATGCGGCGCGCGGAACGGGCGGGTGGTGAGAAAGGCGCGTTTCGGATCGAGCATGCCACTGATCGAATGGATCTTGGTCGTTTCGATCGCCTCGTCCTCGGTCATGTCCGGCATGATGGTGGGGATGCGTTTCGCCAGCATTGATTTGCCGGTTCCCGGCGGGCCGACCATCAGTAAATTATGACCGCCGGCGGCAGCCACTTCGAGGCCGCGTTTGACGTGGTGCTGGCCTTTGACTTCGTCGAAATCGACTTCGTAGCTGCGGTGTGAGTTGAAGAAAGCCCGGCGATCCAGGTGGAAGGGTGGAATGACGATTTCGTCTTCGAGAAAATCCCAGGCGTCTTTCAGGCAGCGGATCGGGTAGACCTGGATGCCTTCGATCACGGCGGCTTCCGGGGCATTTGCTTCGGGCACCAGGACCCGCGTCCGGCCGCGGCGTTTCGCTTCGAGTGCGATCGAGAGCACGCCTTTCACCGGCCTGACGGCGCCATCGAGTCCGAGTTCGCCGACCACGCAGCAGTCGTCCGCGTCGAAGGGCCTGGTCCGGCTGGCGGCGACCATGGCGAGGGCGATCGGCAGATCGAAGGACGGGCCCTCCTTTTTCAAATCCGCAGGAGCCAGGTTCACGGTCTTGACGCCATCATCGAGAAACAGCGCGGATGCGCCGATGGCCGAGATCACCCGTTGCGAGGACTCGCGCACGGCCGCATCCGGCAGTCCGACGATGATGACTTGAGGTTTGTCTGCCCCGCGGGCATTGACCTCGACTTCGACTTCCTGGGCCTCGACTCCGCGAAGAGCTGCTGAAAATAGGCGGGTAATCATGCGAACAGCGAAATCCTTGGATTTACGTTACCAACTGGCAAGCCAAAATACGTGATACCATCGGCATCGTGTCGAAAACGGGCTTTTGTCAGGAGGGAACTCAATGAGAAATTCGACACATTCACGGACTTGCTGACACGCTCTTTATGGAGTACCCAGTGGCAATCATCGCCGGGCATGTGTGTTCTGAAATTTTCTGTTTTGAAATTTTACTTGGCGCCGCCGATTCTTCGGCCATCCGAACCTTGTCTTGCGCAACATGCTGTCATTGTTTCTGCCCGGAAATGTCGCTGCCGATCCCGGCCACGAGAATAAACGCATTGAGCAACTCGGATTCCAGATGCTCACGCAGGCCCATCTCACCTATCCGTTCAGCCCGGGGCTATGGCTCGGTGCGAGCGCTGACGCTTCAGGGTGGAGGACGGGCTCTCTCCGAACAACATCCGGTAGCTGCTGGCGAAGTGCCCCATGTGCAGGAACCCCCATTCCAATGCGGTCTGCTTGACCACGCCGTTTGCGGGCGTGGCTGACTGCAATGCCCGCCGCACCCCGTGAAGGCGTTGTTGGCGGATGAAGGCATTCGGCCCTATCCCCAATGAGTCCTGGAACAACAGCTCCACCCCCCGACGGGACAGCCCCACCGAGCGGCAGAGATCATCAAGCT
>JBGSUP010000170.1:0-11548 GCA_041753485.1 Akkermansiaceae bacterium | reverse complement strand
CGCCCGGCGCAGGCGTTCCCCGGCGAAGCCGCCGATGCCTATCAGAAATGTTGGTTCGAGGATCTCGATCACTTCGGCGAGGTGCTTGAGGCAGGCATCCTCAACCGGCATCATTTCGGCGGCGGGAAGCTTGTCCGGCGTGAGATTCGCGCCGCTGGCGCTCATCCAGACCAGCGGGCAGTAGTTGAGCACGAAGTGATCCTTGAAGAAATTCCCGGCCACCGGGTAGCGCTCTGCGAACAAACCCCACAGCCTGCGGCCGCTGACTTCCGAGCGCTGGCAACGGAATCCCTCGACCGGGCGTTTCGCATGTTCGTGCGCCGGTTTTCCGACGGGGCCTTCGATGCCCATCCAATCGCGCACCGCAGCCACCTCGCCGAAAGGCACACCGGTCTGCACCATCCCGAAGGGTCCCGGATTCATCCCGAGAAACACAACGCGTTTTTTTCCTTTCGAGAACCGCTCGAGATACATCCGATGAGGTTCCCACGCGTATTCCAGCGGCCGGTAAACGCAGGCGACAGGGGCGGCGAATTCAAGCCCTGCCAGATCACTGCGGAGGCGTCGGGTGGATGCGAGCAATTCCTTCATGGCGAATCAAGGACGGACTCTCCACGCGATGGAGAGCACGATCAGGGCGACTGGCAGATACAACAGCGTGAAGAAAAACAGGCGTCGCGCGGAACTCCGCTCGCCATCGCGGGCGAATTTCAGTGCCAGCGCCATCATGATCAGGGCGAGCAGCGGGCCGACGACCGCCCATAGGACACTCGCAAAACCCATCCACACGGGGATCAGCGAGAAAAGCGCCAGCCCAAGCGCATACATCGCGGAGAGCAAGCCGCTTTTCCTGCCTGATAGATCGCCGTTGGACCACATCCTGTAGCCCACGGATTCGTATTCATCCCGGCACAGCCAGTTGATGGCGATGAAATGCGGCAGCTGCCAGAAGAAGAGCAGGCCGAAGAGAAACCATGCCTCCGCCCCAAGGGCGCCGCCCGCACCCACCCAGCCGATCACCGGCGGGATCGCGCCGGGGATGGCACCGACGAGCGTGTTCGCGGAGCTCACCCGTTTCAGCGGCGTGTAAACAAACACATAAATCGCGACGGTGGCCGCCGTCAGATAGGCGGCGAGGTGGCCGACCTGCACGGCGAGGTGGATGATGCCGATGGCGGAGAGCACCCAGCCGATGCCGAAGGCGACCAACGGGTCCATCCGGCGGGAGGGCAGGGGACGGTCGGCGGTGCGTTTCATCCGCGCGTCGAGGTCCACCTCCATGAGTTGGTTGAAAGCGGCCGAGCCGAAGGCCGCCGCAGCCGCACCAAGGATGGTGTGCAAGAGTTTCATCCAGTCGAGGGGGCCGCCGCGCGAGGCGAGCAGGAAGCCGAAAAACGCGGTCACCAGCACGAAAAAATTCAGGCGCACCTTCATCAGCACGGCGAGATCCTGGCGCAGTCCGGGCACGGATGATGCGGGCGCTTCCGCGAGGGGCTGGATTTCTTCCGGTTCGTCCATGGGCTGCGGCGGCATCATGCGCACGATCGCCAGTTTTCCAACATTTTCCGCAACTTGCGGATCGCCCGACTCCGACGAGGCGGAATCATGCACCGCCTCAGAGGCCGCTGTAACCGCCATACGGCTGATAGGTGCCCGTCGGCACCACCGCCGGCCGCCACTCGCGGTTGAGCTTGCGGTATTGATTGATGAACTGGGTGGGGTCCGCCCAGTGGGTGAGGGTGTCGGGAGCCATGTTGCGGTGCAGGCCGATGTTGATGTTGTGGCGGATCTCGAAATGAAGGTGGGCGGGATACATGCCGGAGTTGCTGCCGATGGTGCCGATCTGCTGGCCGCGTTTGAGGATCTGGCCGGTCTTCACCGTCATGCGGTCGAGGTGGCCGTTCAGGGTATCGATGAATTTCACCTGGCCGGAGGCGGGATCACGGTAAGCATGGCGGGTAAGCACGACATTGCCCCAGCCGCCGCGGACGTTGTGGGCAAAGGTGACCACCCCATCCGCGATCGCATACACCGGATCGCCGAGGTCGGAGTTGCCGCCGGCACGGCCATTCCAATCCTCGCCATAGTGCCGGGGGGACCGCAAACGCAGGCCCCGCGACTTGTAGTAGCCGTCGGCATTGGGTTTTCCGACCGGGAAATCAAAGCCATCCGCGAAATTCACCTGCACTTGCTGGCCGGATGCCTCCGCCGCGAGGGCAAAACCGAGCGCAATCAGCACGATCGCCAGCCAACTCCGCAAATTCTGCCGCAAACACGTCATCGGCAAGGACTCCACCGTCCGGACGACCGACCCGCAAGCGCAAAAGACGCCGCGGCGATCATGCGAGGAAGTGTTTCACCGCCTCGCGTTTGAGCCGGAGCTCCCGCCATTCGTTGACCAGGCGGCTGGCCTCGATGATGCCGCAACCGGCTGGGATGCGCAGGCGCTGGTCCTGCCACCAGACGCCGCGGATGGCGACCACCGCATCGAAGCGGCCGTGGTCCCAGAGACCGAATGGGGCGCCGAACTCGCCGGGGCAGCCAAGCCGGCTCCGCCATCCGAGCAGCCGCTCCAGGGTCGCGTCCGTGCGCGGCAGCGGACCGAGCGCGGGCGTCGGATGGAGCCGCCGCAGCAGCTCGCCGGTGGTCATCGGCGTGTGGAGGTCCACGCCGATCAGGGTGAGGAAATGCACGATCGAGCCGAGCTCGAGGATCTTGCGCGGCTGGCGTTCCAAATGGCCGAGATCGACCAGCTTGGCCACCAGCGACTGGGCGACGAACTCGTGTTCGCGGATCTCCTTCTCGTCCACCGCGAAGACGTCGCGGTCCTCGCTGCGCGCGGTGCCGGCCAAGGCCATGGTTTCCAGCCGGTTTCCCTCCAGTGAAAACAACAACTCGGGCGTGGCACCGGCAAAGCCGCCGTCACCCTGCATCCAACCATAAGAGAGCAGCGGCGGTTGCTGGCGCAGCATCGACGCCAACAGCGCTGGACCTGGGGCGGCGGACGAGCTTCCGAGTTCGGTGACCACCGGCACGGTTTTTTCGAAAAACCCGCCATGGATCGAGCCCATCACCTCTTGAAAAACCTCGGAAAACGGGGCCGCATCGAGCGGGCTCCATTGGCATTGGACGGGCTTTGCTCCTGCGAAGCGCGCGGCGAATTCCTCACGGTTACCACGTTCCACCCGGTTGGGGATCTTCCACGGCAGCGGATCCTTGAGCGCGAAGTCGCCGACGTGAAATGCTACTCCGTCCGCCGGCGGAACCGCAGCGCTCTGGAACGGTCCGTGCCCGAGCACCGCGCCGCCATCCCGCCGCGCCAGCCATGCCAGTGATTCCTGTGTGTGATCCATGAGACGCGGGCGGACCATGGGGTGGCTGCGCCTGACGTGCAAGTTTCATGCATCGGGAATGGGTTTGGCCTTCCTCCCGCCTGGCTCGACATGCAATGCTCATTTCATGAGAAAAACCCTGGCCTGCCTGCTTCTCGTTTCCCTCCCCCTGCTTGCCAATGATGACTTGTTCCGCGAGCGCTTTGCGGATCCGGAAACCCGCACGTCCGCTCTGAGTGAGCTCATCCCCGGCACCCGCGAAGCATTTTTTCACAGCGCCCTCGACCACCAACTCGTCGGTCGTGAAAACGAGTTCCTGAAAACCCTCGGCGAGTGGAAGGCCGCCTCCGAGCGGAAGCAAAACCCAGTTTCCTCCAGCGGCTTATCCGTGCTCGAAAACCGCCAACTCCTCCTCGACTACCGCACGAATCCCGACGCCTCGCTCGGCGAACTCATCCGCCGCCTAGACCTCAAGTTCGAAGACATTCGTCCGGACGCCGCTGCTGCCGCCGAAAGCCTGCCCACCCGCATCGATCCCGCGCTCATCACCGAGGAGGCCTTCGAAAAAGTCGCCGCCAAGGAATTTCCACAGCAGCCATATACCCAATACCGCAACCAGCGCGTCCTTCGCGAACTCGACCAAGTCGAAAAATTCGACGAAGCGAAAATCCGTTGGTTCCTTGAAAACCTCACCCGTGCCGACCAACCGGGCGTCGTTCCACTCATCGACCGCTCTCTTGACCTCGAAAATCCCGTCAGTTTCGGCAGCGTCTCGCTGCATGAAAGACTCACCTCGGAACAGCTCGGCTCGCTGTTGGAGATTCATCCCAAACTCCTTGCAAACGCCGCCTTCAACCTCGCCTACCTCACCAAACTCCGCCCCGGCACCGAGACTCATTTCGAACGCGACCTCAAAGCCCACGCCGCACACCTCGTCCGCTGCCGGGATTTCGCACTCACCCTGCCGCCCGCACAAAACTCGCTCAAGGCGCACATCCTCTTCCACCACCTCCGTCTCCAGCAGGAACTCGGGAAGTTCCCGAAAGAAGATTTCCTCGCCTTCCTCGCCCTGCCGCGCCAGCAACACCCGCTCTTGCGCATCCCGAGACAACCCGCCCCGGATCCCATCCAACTCAACTCCGACTTCAAGGCCGCCACCGGTTTTGCTCCCGTCCGCGATGATTCCGCACTCATCGAGTCCTTCCTCCAGCACTTCCTGAGCCAAACCGATTCCGCCACGGACTTCGCGCCGTTCATCGAGGACAATCGACTCTCCCGGCTCCACGCCCGCGCCCGCCTGCTGGCCGGAGAAAACACGAACCGCTGGGGGAAACTCATCGATCCCGCCGAGTTCAAGGCGCTCCAGCAGGAAGTCCGCATCAGCTTCGCTCCCGGCGCGCCCACCTTGCTCGATTCCGATGCCGCCGTTTCTCTAACACTCGATCTCAAGAACACCCCCGACCTGCTCATTCGCATCTACGAACTCGATCTTCCCGCCCACCTCAGCCGCCATGGCCGGGAGCCGGATGTCTCCATCGATCTCGATGGCCTCGTGCCCCACCAAGAACGCCGCATCGCCTTCATTCAGGCACCCATCGTGCTCCACCGCGAGAGCATCGCCCTGCCCGAACTCAGCGGCCCGGGCGCGTGGCTCGTGGATTTCGTGAGCGGCCAGGTTTCCGCACGAGCCCTCATTCGCAAGGGCCGTCTCATCGCTTTCCCCGAGCGCACCGCCAGCGCCCAAACCGTCCGCCTCTTCGGTGAAAACGGCAAGCTTGTCCCAGGTGCCAGCCTCTCGCTCGGCCGTGAAACCCTCACCGCCGATGCCTCCGGCCTCATCACAATCGCCAATGCTCCAAACCAGCCGGTCATTTCCGGCATCGTCCAGGCCGGCAAACTCGCCGCGCCCATCACGCTCGGTCCGCGCGGCGATGAACTCGCGCTCGATGCCGGATTTTTCCTCGACCGCGAACAACTGCTCGCCGAGAAGGAAGCCCGCCTCCACCTTCGCGTCCGCCTCACCAACCACGGCCACGACCTCCCGCTCGACCGCATCATGGATCCCGCCATCGTGCTCAAGGCGGATTTGTTAGGCGGCGTCACCACCGAGCGCGTCATTGCGGAGAATCTAACCCTAAGGCCTGTTATCGAAGTCCCGTTCCAGGTCCCTGCGGATCTCCTGAAACTCACGCTCACCCTGCGCGGAACCGTCCCATCCGCCACCGGGGGGGATCCGGTCAAGCTTCACGACGAAGCCACCTATCAGATCAACGGTGACCTCAAGAAATCCCGTGTCGGCACCGCCTTCTTCTCGCCCACCGCCACCGGCCACCGCCTCGAAGTCCGCGGCCGCAATGGTGAGCCGCTGCCCTCCCGGGCCATCACCCTGACATGCCGCCGTCTCGACTATGGCTCGGAAATCAAACTCAAGGTCCGCACCGACTCCGACGGCCGCGTCAACCTCGGTAAACTCGACACCATCGACTATCTCGAAGCCAGTGGCACCGACATCGATGAAACCCTCTACGGACCCCGAAACCGCGGCCTTGACTACACATCGAACCTTCAACTTCCGCCGCTTCGAGAGATCCGCCTGCCACTCGAAAAGACCGCCAGCACCCCGAACCGGCTGGAACTTTCCCTGCTGGAATCCGTCGATGGCCAACCGGTGCGCGATCACTTTGACAAACTCGCCATTGAGGACGGCCAACTCGTCATCCGCAAGCTCCCACCCGGCGATTTCCAACTCACCCAAGGCGATCAAACCACCGACATCCAGATCTCCTCCGGCATCAAAACCGGCGACCTCCTTGTTTCCAACACCCGCATCCTGCCGCTCCACTCGCCGCTCAATCCCACCATCGCCACCGCCACCGCGGAAAACGATCAACTCAAGATCCAACTCCGCGACTTCGGTCCGGACACCCGCGTTTCCGTCATCGGCAAGCGCTACCAACACGAAGCCTGGCGCGCCGGTCAGGGCCTCTATCCATTCGCGCCTCCCATTCCGGACAGCCTCATGCCTGGATTCATTGGCAATGGTTTTCTCACCGAGCGGCTCCTCAGCGACGAGATGCGCTACATCCTCGACCGCCGCTTGGCGAAAACCTTCCCTGGTTCGCTTCTTCCGCGTCCCGGGCTTCTGCTCAACCGCTGGACCGAAGCGGATGATTTCCAAAGCTCTCTCAGCGGTGCCGCGGGTGAGGAAGGCAGAGTTCAATACGCACCAAGCGAAAACAAATCCGGTGGACGCTCTCCCTCCAAAAAACGGGGCGAAGGCTCTGGCAGCGATCTCCCCATCGTCTGCGATTTTCTCGAAATGCCCGCAGCCGTAAGATTCGATCTCACTCCGGACCCCGACGGCTCGCTCACCCTGCCGCTCGGCGATTTCACCGGCAGCCAGTTCCTTGAAATCGTCGCCACCGATGCCTTCGCGGACGACACGCTCATCCTGCCGCTCTCCGCCAGTGAGACTCCGCTGCGCGACCGCCGGATTGCCCGGCCGCTCGATCCGAAAGCCCACCACCTCGCCACCCGCAGCGCCGCCGTGCTTGCGAAAGGTGCCACCGCTTCCATTGAGAACCTGCTGGATGCCGATTGGCGCGCCTTCACCACGCTCACCGAAGCCCACCAATTCCTCTACGGCATGAGCGCCGCCGACCGCCTGCGCGAGTTCATTTTCCTCACCGAATGGCCCACTTTCGATGAGGCGAAAAAACTCGATTTGCTTTCCCAACACGCCTGCCACGAGTTGCATCTTTTCCTCGCCCGCAAGGACAGGGCCTTCTTCGAAAAGCACGTCAAGCCCCTGCTCGCCCAGAAACCCGAACCGCAGTTTATCGACGAGTTGTTGTTAGGCCGTGATTTGAAACCCTATCTGCGCCCCTACGCCTGGCAGCGTCTCAACGCCGCCGAAAAGGCCCTGCTCGCTCACGCCCTCCCGGCCGCGAAGCTACGCATCGCCCGTGAACTCTCGCTCCGCTGGGAACTCGAAGCCCCGAGTCCCGACGCCGAAACCACGCTCTTCACCCAGACGCTGCGCGGCAGCGATCTCGCGCTGCAAGACAGCCTTGGCCTGGCGCGCAGGGTTCTTCAGGAAACCCCCGGGATGCAGTCGGCGGGCGTGGCCTACCTCACCGAAAAGCTCCGCCGCATCATCATCCCGCGCATCGACTTCCAAGACACCACGGTCGAGGAAGCCATCGACTTCCTGCGCCAGCGGGCTGTTGAATGCGACACTCTTGAACTCGACCCCTCGCGAAGAGGAATGAATATCGTGCTTCGCCCTGGTATTCCACGTGGTTTGAAAATCAAAGAACTCAAACTCCAGAACGTGCCCATCGCCGTGGCGCTCAAATACATCTGCGATGCGACCAAGCTCCGCTATAAATCCGACGACTATGCCGTCACCCTCGTTCCCCAGACCGAAACCGGAGAGGATATCTTCACCCGCACCTTCCAGGTTCCGCCGGATTTTGCAGCTTCGCTCGAAGGCGGCGGGCCTTCCGGTGGAGAAGTCGATCCCTTTGCCGGACCGGCAGCGGGAAGCGGATCAAGTCTCAAACCGCGCCGTTCAATTACCGATCTGTTGAAGATGAGCGGTATCGCCTTTCCGGAAGGCACGTCCGCGACCCTGAGTGCCAATGGAATCCTGCTTGTCACCAGCACGCCCTCGGAGCTCGATAAAGTCGAACAACTCACCGCAGTCCTCGCCTGTTCGCCACCGGCCGATGGAACAGAAGCACCCGCCAGTGGCTTTGCGGGTGCCGACATGATGGGACCCGGAGAGGACGCGAGAGACCATGGGATCTTGCCACCGCTCGATGCGGATCCGTTCGCTGGAGAAGGAGCCTCACTCAAACGGCAAATGGCGGTTTCTGCTCCTCCTCTTTTCCCCGACCGCACCAGGCTCTGGCTTGAGGCGAACTACGATCACAATACGAAACCCACCGATGAATCGCTTATTCCGCTCAACCGTTTCTGGCCCGATCTCGCGGCGTGGGATGGCAAGGGCGGGTTTATTTCGCCGCATTTCAATGCCTGCCACAGCACGGCGAACGAGGCGCTCATGTGCCTTGCCATGTTGGATCTGCCGTTCAAGGCGGAGCGGCCGGAAGTGAGTGTCGATGGCAGCACGCTGCGCGTCAAAGCCCGAGAGCCGATGGTTCTGTTCTATAAGGACACACGCCGCACCGACAAGGTTGCGAAGGAATCGCCGCTGCTTCTGCGCCAGTCGTTCAGCCCGCTTGCGGAGAAATTCCGCACGGTCAACGGCCATCAGGTCGAGAATCCGGTCACTGGGGATTTCCGCCCTGGCATCGCTTACACCGCTTCGCTCGTGGTGACGAATCCCACCGGCATTGGCCGCCGGATCGATCTGCTGGCGCAGATTCCGGCCGGAGCGATTCCGTTGGAAGGAAAACCCGCCACGCTTTCGTCCACGGTGGAGATCGAACCGCACGGCGTGCTCATGTTAGAACTTGCCTTCTACTTTCCGGCCGCTGGGGACTTCGCGGTCTATCCGCTGCATGTCAGCGAGGATGGCACGGTGCTCGCCCACACCGGACCGCGCACGCTGCGGGTTTCCAACGATCCGGAAAAGCAGGACGCGGCCTCATGGTGGGTGCTCGCCAGTGAGGGCTCGAACGACGAGGTGCTGAGCCGCCTGCTCACGGAGAACCTCAACGCCGTCGAACTTGGCGCGATCCGCTGGAGGCTCAAGGACAAGGCGTTTTTCCTGAAGGTCTCCGAAATCCTCCGTGACCGGCTGTATTTCTCCGAGGAGATCGCCGCCTACGGATTCCATCACAACGATCCGGCAAGCATCCGCACTTATCTTGAAAACTCCGAAGCCGTGCGCCAGCTCGGTGAATGGCTTGACAGCCCGCTGCTGGAAGTCCGTCCGCGCACGCATCACGACTGGCAAATGCTGGAGTTCGATCCGCTCATCAATCCCCGCGCCCATCGCTTCGGCGAAAACCCGCGCATGAGCCATGAGGCCGCGCGCCGGCACTATCAGGCCTTCCTCGATCAACTCGCGTGGAAACCCGCGCTCGCTGCCGCGGACCAGCTCACGCTAACGGCCTTCTTGTTTCTCCAGGACCGCGTCGAGGAAGCGCTCGTGCGTTTCGCGAAGATCGATCCGAAACAACTCCCCGGGCTGGTGAATTACGACTACCTGCACGCGGTCGCGCTTTTCTATCAGGAGAAACCCGGTGATGCGAAGGCCATCGCCGCCGCCGCATTGGCCAAGTTGCCGCCCGGCCTGTGGCGCGGCCGTTTCCAGGCGGTGATCGATCAGGCGGATGAAATCGCCGCGTTCGCCACGCCGGAGAAATCCGTGCAGCCGCCGGAAGAATCCGCCGCGCCGCAGCTCGATATCGCGAGCGCCGATGGTGGAAAACTCGTCATCCGACACCGTGGTTTGGAGAAGTCCACGCTGCGCTTGTTCAGTGTGGATCTCGAAGTGCTGTTCTCGAAAGACCCGTTTCTGCAAGGCGGGGGAGGCAACAACGCGCAACCCGCCATCCGCCCTAACGAAATCCTTGAAGTGCCGCTGGCCAGGAATGTTTCCGAAACCATCGTCGGGCTTCCGCAGGCCTTGCGGCAGGGCAACGTGCTCGTTTCCGCCGAATCCGGAAGCACCAAACTGCTGCGCGTGCTGGACTCCCGCGCCTTGGAGCTCCGCCACCTGCCGCTGGAACGCAGCGTGCAAGTGCGCGATGCCGCCACCGGGAAACCGCTCGTGAAGACCTATGTCAAAGCCTTTGCCGAGACACGGACCGGCGAGATCGTCTTCCACAAGGACGGCTACACCGATCTGCGCGGCAAGTTCGACTACCTCAGCCACACCGGCAGCGATCCTTCGACGATCAAGCGCATTGCCATCCTGGCAAGCCATCCGGAGAAAGGTGCAAGGACCGTGATTTATGACCGCTGATCTTGGAACGCATTCCGTGGCGGATTGACCCGCAGCATGCAGGCAGGATGCCCACATGCCGGAACCGGCTGGAAGCCGATCCTCCGGTGCTCCATCCACCTCCGGATGGATTCACCCGGAAGTGGCCGGTGGATTTGATCTCTGGATGCCCTCCGCGATCCCGCACACGCGTTCAGGGTATGACGCAACGGCCGGAAAAGAGGTAAGTTGTTCCTGTTGCCGCGAGCATCCTCATCCCCCCAGAGGAAATCGCGGTGAAGCCCCCCGGACAAGAACCCCGGCGGAACCCGAAGGCAGCCTCTCCCCCCACGCCTTCGGTTTTCGCCGGGTTCTTTTTTGCTCAGAACGCATCCCTCACCTGATTGATCCGCGGCTTTTCGCCGTCTTTCACCCACACCTCGATCACGTCGAAGCGCCATGGCAGGTTGCGGGTGCCGAGGCGTTTGAGCCAGGTGTTCGCGCCGCGCTCGATGAGCGCCTGCTTGGGTTTGTTCACCGCGTCGAGCGGGCGGATTTTCGCACCTTCACGGCGGGTTTTCACCTCCACGAAGAGCAGCAGTTTCCCGTCGCGCGCGATGAGGTCCAC
This sequence comes from Akkermansiaceae bacterium, assembly GCA_041753485.1. Taxonomy (GTDB): domain Bacteria; phylum Verrucomicrobiota; class Verrucomicrobiia; order Verrucomicrobiales; family Akkermansiaceae; genus Luteolibacter. The sequence continues at coordinate 690 of JBGSUP010000170.1, read as the reverse complement.
CTCGCCGCCGCGCCGGGCTTTGAAATTCCGGGCGAGAATCCGGCAGCCCTGGGCGCGCAGGAAATCGGCGGCGACTTTTTCGCCGTATTCGCCGATCCAGGTTCGGTTCCGGGCAGCGCCGTCAGGTGCCGTCAAGCGGCAGGGCGAGTTGAGCCACCGGCTGAAACGAGCGACGATGATGGCGACAAGGCCCGTGAATCCGAAGCGCTTCAAGATGCTCCTTGGTGCCATATCCCTGGTGCCGGGCAAAGCCGAATTCGGGAAACTCGCGGTCGATCCCGCGCATGATCCGATCGCGCGTGACCTTGGCGATGATGCTGGCCGCGGCGATCGAAAGCGAAAGCCCGTCGCCTTTGACGATGGCATCGTGCGGCAGCGGGAATCCGCGCAGCGGCAGGCCATCGATCAGGCAGTGGTCGGGCGGAGGATCGAGCGCCTCCACCGCCCGCCGCATCGCCAGATGGGTGGCGCGCAGAATGTTGAGGCGGTCGATCTCCCCGCAATCGGCGGTGGCCACGGCCCAGACGACGGTCGCATCGCCGGTCAGACGCAGGTAAAGTTGATCACGCCGGGTTGCGGGGATTTTTTTGGAATCGTCGAGGCCCGGGCAGGTGAATCCGCGCGGAAGGATGACCGCTGCGGCGGCCACCGGTCCGGCGAGCGGCCCGCGCCCGGCCTCATCCACGCCCG
>JBGSUP010000169.1:0-4279 GCA_041753485.1 Akkermansiaceae bacterium | reverse complement strand
CAACACCCGCCAACTCAACCGCCCCGGCTCGCTCGTCAGCCAACCCGGAAACTTCATCGACCTGCTCGAGTTGCAGGGCTTCCTATCAGGAAACCCGGCTGCGGCATCCTCGCTCCCGCGCCACATCCGGCCGGACGAAACCACCTACTCGCTCGAAGCCCGCGTCCGCTCCTATCTGGCAGTGAACTGCGCCTACTGCCACCAGGCCGGCGGCACCGCCGGCGGCAACTGGGATGGCCGCCATCACCTCACCCTCGGCCAAACCGGCCTCGTCAACCAGCCTGCCGTCGATGCCCCGCTCCATCCCGGTGACCTGCTCGTCATTCCCAAAAACCCCGATGCATCCATCCTCCTCAGCCGCGCCGCCGCCGCCAACGGCTACACCCGCATGCCGCCGCTCGGCAGCAATCTAACCGATCCCGAGGGCGTCCAACTCCTCAGCGATTGGATCGCACAGGAGGCTTCCGCCCTCGTCACCTACGACGCGTGGCGGATCGCGAATTTCGGCGACAACCAATCGCTCATCGGCGCGCCAAACGAGGATCCGGACGGCGACTCGTTCACCAACCACGAGGAGTATCTGTTCCTCACCAATCCCCGGAACGGCGCGGGAAACCTGCTCCCGAATCCCGTGCTCGCGGCTGGCCAGCTCAGCATCTCGCTACCCGCTCTGGCAGGACGCAAAGTCACCGTCGAACACTCCACCGATCTCAGCCTCTGGCAAACCTGGAACGCCTCTGGAAACGATGGTATTCCCCGCAATCCAGCCTCACCGGCCACCCTCCTCACCGCGCCCACCAGTGATGCCGCAGGGTTCTTTCGCTTCCAGGTCCATGAAAACTGAGGGTGGGTGCCCACGCGCCGGCACTTGGCAGAATTCCAAATTGCGTGAATTCGCGCCGTGCCAGCCGCCGCACGCATGCTAGCCTTGCGCCATGGAGCCGACCGATCTTGCCGCCGACACGCCGATGGGCGCGATTCTCGAAACCCTGCCCGGAGCGCGGCGGGCGCTGTTCGCCCGCTATCATCTCGGTGGTTGCCAGAGCTGCGCGTTTGCCAACGAGGAGACCCTTTCGCAACTTTGCGAGCGTTCCGAACTGCCGGTGGCAGAGGTGTTGGAACATTTGCTCTCCAGCCATGCCCATGATCTGGAAATGCTGATGGAGCCCGCCGCAGCGCGGGAAAATCTCGCCACGCTGCGGGTCATCGACATCCGCACCCGCGAGGAACACGAGGCGGTGGCCATCGCCGGATCCGGGTTTTTCACCCAGGATCTCCAGCAGCAACTCTTCGCCGGCGACCCGGAAACCCGGATCCTGCTCTACGACCACAGCGGCCGCGACGTGCTCGACCAAGTCGCCTGGTTCCGCGGCCACGGCCTCAAACAAACCTTCGGTTTGCGCGGCGGAATCGATGCCTGGAGCCGCGAAATCGATCCCACGCTGCCGCGCTACCGGATCGAGGTGGAGGCTTAGCAGCGCCTTGCAAAGGCACTCTTCCCCCTTGCCGATCCGCTCCGCAGGCCTTAGCCTCCGCACCCCCAGCGATGAGCGCCAAACCCGTATTCCTCTATGACACCACCCTGCGTGACGGCACCCAGGGCGAAGGGTTCCAGCTTTCCGGCCTCGACAAGCTGCGCATCGCCCGCCGCCTCGACGCCTTCGGCATCGACTACATCGAAGGCGGTTGGCCGGGCTCCAACCCGAAGGATGTCGAGTTTTTCCGCGAGGCGAAAAAACTCGAATTCAAGCATGCCAAGCTCGCCGCCTTTGGATCCACCCGCCGCGCGGAGGTGGCGGTGGAGGAGGATTCGCAAGTCCGCACCCTGCTCGAAGCGGACACTCCGGTGATCACTATTTTCGGCAAAAGCTGGGAAATGCAGGTCACCGAGGTTCTGCGCACCACGCCCGGGGAAAACCGGGCCATGATCCGCGACACCGTCGCCCATCTGGTCAACCACGGCCGCGAGGTGGTCTACGATGCCGAGCACTTTTTCGATGGCTTCAAGGACTCGCCCGAGCACGCCCTGCAAACGCTCGAAGCCGCAGCCGCGGGCGGAGCATCCTGCCTCGTGCTTTGCGATACCAACGGCGGCACCCTGCCGTCCGAAATCATGCAAATCTGCCAGGCGGTGAAGGCCCGCATTCCCGGCACCCCCTTCGGCATCCACACCCACAACGACTGCGAGCTTGCGGTCGCCAATGCCATCGCCGCCGTGAAAGCCGGTGCCACCCAGATCCAAGGCACCATCAATGGCTACGGCGAGCGCACCGGAAACTGCAATCTCACCTCCGTGATCCCCATCCTCCAACTCAAGATGGGCCTGGAGGTCGTGCCGCAACTCGATCAACTCCGCGAATTGTCCTATTTCGTGGATGATGTTTCCAACAACCCGCACTTCGCCCGCGCCGCGTTTGTCGGCCGCACGGCCTTCGCCCACAAGGGCGGCATGCACGTCAACGCGGTGAAAAAACTCGCCCGCAGCTACGAACACATCGAGCCCGCCAGCGTCGGCAACCGCCAGAACATCCTCGTTTCCGAACTCAGCGGCCAGGACAACATCCTCTCCAAGGCCGAACAACTCGGGCTGCCCCTCGCCAAGGGCTCCGCCGAGGCACAGGCCGTCCTCAAGCGGGTCAAGGAACTCGAAAACAAAGGCTACTCGTTCGAGGCCGCCGCCGGCACCCTCGAACTGCTGATCCGCCGCGAGCTCGGCGATCTCGCGAAACCCTTCGATCTCACCGAATACCACACCAGCTTCCGCAAATACCGCGACGGCCACCCGCCGGTCTGCGAGGCCACCGTGAAACTCGTGGTCGATGGCACGCCGGAACTCACCGTCGCCGAAGGCCAGGGCGTGGTGAACTCGCTCGACCTCGCGCTGCGCAAGGCCTTGCTCCCTTTCTATCCGGAAATTTCCGGTGTCTCACTGGTCGATTACAAGGTGCGCATCATCGACGGCCACGATGCCACGGCCTCCAAAACCCGCGTGCTCATCGTTTCCACCGATGGCCAGAGCACCTGGGGCACCGTAGGCGTCTCCGCAAACATCATCGAAGCCAGCTGGCTGGCGCTGGTGGATGGCATCGACCTCTTCCTGCGACGAAGGAAGGCCGCAGGTGCCTGATTCAGCAGTCGCTTGGCTCAGCCGTGACCATGCAGTGGGAAAATGGGATCCACTCCAAGGCTGTCCGGAGTTCATCCTCAGCATGCCGCGCCACCACGGACCGCAACCTGCGCCGCAGGAGGCAAACTTGAACTCCGACCATCCAATCCCCGCGCCACACCCCTTGTTCCGCACACCAAACACACCCTGTCACGCTCCTGCATCGTCACGGCTCAGACGATGCGGCCGAGTTCGCGGGCGATGATCATCAGGGTTTCGCGCACTCCGGGGGCGTAGCCACCATCGGTTTGCAGGGCCAGCAGCACCGGACCTTCGCGGATGAACTCCAGCGGTGTCGCGCCGGCGTAAAGCTTGAGCGGACCGCTGCCGAGACCCAGACTCGGGAGCAGGTTTTTCAGCCCGTCGATGGTCGCCATTTCACGGGGAGCGACCCGGGTAAGAAAACGGACGCCAGGCAGTGCGCGCGCCCGCTGCAGGATCTCGTCGGCATCCAACTCGCGGTCCACACCAAAGATCGCCCGCAATTCGAGCTGGCGGATCGACGAGGAGTCGGACTGGAAATCGTCGCCGAACGACGGGGCGACCGCTTGCGGGGCCGGGGCGGCCATGGGAGCCGGCGCGAAGGCCGAGGGAATCTGGGCCGGGGGCGTGGCAGGGCTGGCGGGGGATTCATGCCACGGCCTGAACGCGGAGTCCGGCCCGGTCGGGCGGGTTTCCATGAAAAAAGGCGAGCTGCCAAGCGGCTGCGCCGGAGCGGAATGCGGCGGATAGGCGGGAATCGCCGGTGCCGACCCAGGCAGACTGGCCGCGGGGGCCTCAAAGCCGAACCCTTCAGAGGGCTCAGTCACTTGGAATGGCGAATCGACAAACTGGCGCTCCGGCAGTCTGGCCGTTTTACCGAATCCAGCGGGCACCGATTCCGCGTTCTCGCCCGTCACCGTGAAGGGGGAACCCATGCGTTCGCTCCCGGGGAAGTGATCTTCCTTGAATACCGGCTGACCGCCCGGGGAATCTTGAGCCACGGTGAATGGCGAGTCCTGGCCATCCTCCGCCGGGTCTGGAAAACTATCGAAGATGCCGCGGTTCGGGTTCATGTTGGGAATCGTTGGGGGATCGTTCGGGATGACAGGCGCGCGTCGCCACCATCGCCAC
>JBGSUP010000168.1:0-7879 GCA_041753485.1 Akkermansiaceae bacterium | reverse complement strand
GACGACGGTGTTCCCGGCGAGCCCGGTCTCTTCGAGCGCGGCGAGCACGCGCCCGATCCCGGCATCGAGGTGTTCGACGAAGGCGACGTTCGAGGCGCGTTTTTCCTCCATCTCCGGCGCGCGTTGTTTCACCTTTGCCAGCCATTCGTCGGGCGGCTCGATGGGGAAATGCGGCGCGTTGTAGGCGAGATAGAGGAAGAACGGCTGGTCTTTCGTCCCGGCCCGCCCACGCAGGTAAGCGGCCGCCCAGTCGGAGAACAAATCGGTGGCATGGCCTTGTGGCGTGATCACCTCCGAATTACGACGCATGTAGTTGTTTCCATGGCGCAGGTGCGTGGTGTAGCTTTCCATCATGTCGCCGAGGAAACCACGGAACAGGTCGAAGCCGCGCTCGTTGGGCGTGTTGGGCGATTCAAGCCCGAGATGCCACTTGCCGATGATTGCGGTGTGATAGCCCGCGCCGCGGAGTTGGTCCGCAAGGGTCGGCACTTTCGGATCGAAATAACCCCACGAGTCTTCCGCAAGAGTGCGAATGACTCCGGGCACGCCGACGCGGTCCGCGTAGCGACCGGTGAGCAGTGCGGCGCGCGACGGCGAGCAGACCGTGCAGTTGGAACGCATCGTGGTGAACAGCATCCCCTCGGCACCGATGCGGTCGATGTTCGGCGTGCGCACGTCGGATTTACCATAAGCGGAAACATCGCCGTAGCCGTGGTCATCGGTGAGGATGAGCAAAAAGTTCGGGCGTGCGGCGGTGGACTCCGCGAACGCCAGCGTCACTAATGAGAGGAGTGCGGCGAGAACCGCCAATAAGATTGTGATCCGTTTCATCGCTTTGCCTTCGGATTGGAATTGGGGAAACCCTGTTTGAGGAGCTGGACCAGGTGGCGGCGGTCGGCGGCGTGTTTGGGATCGCCGGCCAGGTTGTGATACTCGCCCGGATCGTTCTCATGGTCGTAGAGTTCGATCCCGTCGCTGCCGTCTGGTCCCCACTCGGTGTAGCGCCAGCGCTTGGTGCGCACGCTGCGGCCGATGGTCTTGCCGCGGTTGACCTGGGTGAAGGCGGCTTCCTTGCCGGAGTAAGCCGGGTTCTCGAAAACCGGACGCAAGCTCGTGCCAGAGAGTTTGTGTGGTGGCTTGAGTCCGGCGTAGTCCGCGAGGGTCGGATACAGGTCGAGCAACTCGATCATGGCATCGGTCGGCTTGCCCATTCCTTTCGCTCCCGGAATCCATACCATCATCGGTGACCGCGCGCCGAGTTCATACACCGTCACCTTGTTCCACCAGCCATGCTCGCCAAGGTGGTAGCCGTGATCGCCGATGAGGATGACGATGGTGTTGTCCCACAACTTCAGTCGGTCCATGGCCTCAAGAACCCTGCCGAGCTGGGCGTCGGCAAAGCTCACGCAAGCCTGATAGGCGCGTTTGAATTCGCGACGCTCCTGGTCGGTGAAACCGGCGAAGTCCTTGTGGTTGGGGATCGCATGGCGGACTTGCTGCGAGCGGTCGGCGGGATCCCGCGCGAGCTTGGTGGAATCTTCGGGATAGAGATCGAAGTATTTTTCCGGTGCGACGAACGGGTCGTGCGGCTTGTGGATTCCGAGGGCGAGGAAAAAGGGCTTGTCGTGCCGCTCCTCAAGCACGCGAAGCGCCTCGGTGGTGTTGATGCCGTCGGGTTGGTCGTCGTCAGTGCCCTCGGCGGCCCGCCATTCGCACCATTTGAGACGTTTGCCGGTTAGATTGCGGCCTTTGCCCTGGCGGCCGGTTTTCGGTGCGTCGCGCAGGCTGTCGAAAAAGTGATTCCATGATTTGGGATCCTGAAAGAGCGCGGACTTCCCCTGCGCGTCCTCGCCGAGGTGGAAAACCTTGCCGATGCCCGCGGTGAAGTAGCCGTTGCGGCGGAAGAGTTCGGGCAAGGCGACAAGGTCCGGCAGTTTCGCCCGGAAAGGCACGTTGTTGGAAACAATCCCGGTTTCATCGGGCCGCAGGCCGGAGAGGAACGATGAACGGCTGGGATTGCAGACCGGATACTGGGCGTAGGCGTTGTGGCAGAGCATGCCCTTCTTCGCGAGGCGGTCGAAGTTCGGTGAAACCACTTCCTCCACCCCGTGGCAATGGAGTTCCGGCCGGAGGTCGTCCACCACGATGAAGATCACATTCGGTTTGGCGGCCGCGGCCATGGTGGCGGGCAGAAGGGCGAGCGCGCCGGCCGTCAGCGATGCCGCCAGCCGCAAGGAGCAGGATGCCATGGTGAACACGCACATTGATCGCGGGTGGACGGGGTTTGTCATTTGGCCGGAGGTGGGAATTGCTTCAGGTGGTCGGAAGCGGCCTGGCGGAGTCGGTTCGCGATTTCGGGGTGATCGGCGATGACGTTGTCCTGTTCCAACGGATCGTCCATCAGGTTGAAAAGCGACTCTTCAATCTGCGAGATTTTGGTTTCGCCGCGTTCGCCGTCGTTGCCGGGGCGGACGACATCGCGGTAGCCGTGCGGCAGGTGGAGTTTCCATTTGCCGTCGGAGGTCATGACGGATTCGAGGTCCCAGCCGGTGGAGATATAATAATGATCATGCGGGTTTTCCGCGCCCTCGTCGCCGCGCATGAGCGGCCAGATGTTTTTGCCATCGGTGGACTTGTCCGGCAGGGATGCTCCGGCCAGCGCGGCGAGGGTGGGATAAAGGTCGATGGAGCCGAAGGCGCGGTCGTTGACCGTGCCGGGCTTGAGTTGCGCCGGGTATTTGACGGTGAGGGCGGAGCGGATGCCGCCCTCGAAGCTGGTGCCCTTGTGCTCGCGGAACGGGGTTTTGCCGGCGTGGTTGCCGAATTCCTCCCACGGGCCGTTGTCCGAGGTGAAAAGGAAGATGGTGTCGTTCTCGACGCCGGTCTCGCGCAGCGCGTTCATGATTTCCCCCACCGACCAGTCGATTTCCATCATCACGTCGCCGAAGAGTCCCGCGCCGGATTTGCCCTTGAACTCATCACGGCAGTAAAGCGGGACGTGCGGCATGGAGTGGGCGAGGTAGAGGAAAAACGGTTGCTTGCCCGCCTTCTCGCGGATGAAGCGGGTGGCTCCCTCGGTGGCCCATCCGGTGAGGTGCTGCTGGTCGTCGGGACTGACGTCCGGGATCTTGATCGCGCCGTTTTCCCAGTAGGGCAGAGGATCGTCGCTGACACGTTTCCTCCACACCGGGTTGTAACGCCACATGTCGTTGGAAACGAGCAGGCCCGCGTGTTGGTCGAAGCCGCGGGCAGTGGGGCGGGTCTCCGGTTTGTCGCCGATATGCCACTTGCCGAATTGGGCGGTGGCGTAGCCGTGCTGTTTGAGCGTCTCGGAGATGATGGGAAACTTCGGATCGAGCCCTTGCATGCCCGGACCGATGGCACCCACGACGCCGGTGTGGTGCGGGTACAATCCCGTCAGCAACGCGGCGCGCGACGCCGAGCAGACCGCCTGCGGCACATGGAAGCGCGTGTAGCGCACGCCTTCGGCGGCGAGTTTCTCCACATTCGGCGTGGCGTAGGGCGGTTTCCCAAACGGATGGAAATCCGAGTAGGCCGCATCGTCCAGAAACATGAGGACGATGTTCGGCGGACCGGCGGCACGCAGGCTTCCGCATGCCAGAAGTGCAAGAGCGAGGGCGAGGGCGGGGACGCCCTTCATCGGGCGTGATGGAAAACAGGCGCTCATGGGGTCGGTTTCAGCACGCGTCTGAAAAAGGCGATGGCCTCGCCAACGGCAGGCGCGTTCATGACATCATGGCCACGATCCGGGTCGATGCGCAACGTCACATCCACGCCGGCATGTTTCAGGGCATTTGCAAAGGCGACAGCCTGTCCGGGAGGCACAAGTGCGTCCTTCGCCCCGTGAACGATGATCATGGGCGGAATCCCCGGGTGGACATAGGAGGCGGGGCTTGCCTTCCTCGCGAAATCATCATCGTATTTCTTCCGCGGAAAAAACTGCCAGAGAGGTGCTTTCGGGCCGTTGTACATCATCGAGTCCTTGGGCCACTGGCCGCGCTCGCGATCCAGGTCGGCGGGCGTGGCCCAACAGACGGCGGCCTGAACGCGGACGGACTCCGGAGAACCAGGAGAAAACCTCTTGCCTTCGCCGGTGCCCGCCATGAGTGCTGCCAGATGGGCGCCAGCGGAGTGGCCGAGCGCGCCGACCCGCTGGGGATCGAGATGATATTTCCGGGCGTGTTTGCGCAGATATGCCAAGGCGGCGTTGCAATCCTCGATCTGGGCGGGGAACGGGGCGTCCGCCGTCAGGCGATAGTTGATCGATGCCAGCGCAAAGCCCTCCGGCAGGAACTTGAGGGCCAGATTGATTCCATTCTCCTTGCTGCCGCTATGCCACCCGCCGCCGTGAATCCAGAAAACGAGCGGAAACGGCCCTTCGCCCGGAGGAACATACAGGTCGAGGTTTTGCACGGAGCCGGGCTTTTCACCGGGCTTGGTTCCGGGGACATATTCGAGATCCGGATGGTGTTTGCTCCCGGGTGGCAATTTGGCGATCAAGAGCCGGATGTCCGCGTCTCCGGCGCCGCGGACTTCGGCTTCCCCGGCGGGTGCGGCGTCGGATTGGGAAATTCCTCCGCTGAAAAACAGAAGAAGGGCGAGGATGGTTGTGGCATTCATCGTCGCTCAATTGGCGTTGTCGTTGATCGGTTCGTCCACGACTTTGGCTGCGGGGAAGTCGGCCGCATTCTCGCCGCCGCGGTCGAGCAGGCGCTTGTCATTGAAGCCGCCGGTCGGCTGGTTGAGCGGGATTTCCATGCCGCCGAGATCGGCCATCATCTGATAGAGATCGTTCTCCATGCGTTTGGCCATGGCCGCATGGGCGGGGTCGTGGATGAGGTTGCGCGATTCGTCGGGATCTTTTGCCAGATCATAGAGTTCGTCGGAATCCCACAGTCCGTAATAGGTGATGTATTTCGCCTCCGGTGTGCGCAGGGCGAAGGTGGTGGGGGTCTGCGGGAAGTTTTTTTCCCAGTAATAGACATAAAGGAAACGGTCGCGCCACGGGATGGATTCGCCGCGCACGAGGGGCAGGAAGCTTTTGCCGTCCATGTGCGGCGGGGTTTTGAGGGCCATCGCCTCCATCACCGTCGGGCCGACGTCGATGTTGGCGATCATCTGTTCGAGCACGGTGCCGCCCTTGATGATGGCGGGACACTGCACGAGCATGGGCACGCGCATCGAGGTCTCGTAGGCCACGCGTTTGTCGATCAGGCCGTGTTCGCCGAACATGAAGCCGTTGTCGCCCATGTAGATGACGAGGGTTTCCTCGTAAATGCCCATGTCCTTGAGCTGTTGCAGCACGCGGCCGATGCTGTCGTCCACCGAGCGCAGCGTTTCGCAGTAGCGTTTGTAGTAGCGCTCGATGTCGAGTTCGCTGTGGTAGGGGAAATCGACGCCGTGCCACGAGTTGCGCTGGTCGCGCAGCCAGCGGGGTTTTGCCAGGTCGGCGGCGGTGGCGCTTTCCGAGGCGGGGCGTTTGAAGGGCAGGTCCTTGAAATTGTCCTCATACTTGTCCTCGGGCGTGAAGTTGGCGTGCACCGCCTTGTGCGAGAGATACATGAAGAAAGGTTTTTCCGCGGGTTTCTGCTGCTTGAGCCAGTCGATGGCATAGTCGGTGAGTTCGGTGGTGATGTAGCCTTTTTGTTTCACGCGCTTGCCATCCACGTTGAGTGTGTAGTCCGGGCTTGGCGGCAGGTATTCGCCCTGGCCGGCGAAGCTGACCCAGTGGTCCCAGCCGGGCTGCGGTTTGTCGCTTTCGCCGCCCATGTGCCATTTGCCGAAGAAGCCGGTGGCGTAGCCGGCCTTCTGGAGGGATTGCGGAAAATAGACCGTGCCCGGCGGGATGGGCCGGTTGTTGTCGATGACGCGGTGGCGGAAGGTGTAGAGGCCGGTGAGGATGGACGCGCGGCTCGGCGAACAGAGCGCGGTGGTGACCAGCGCGTTCTTGAGATAAGCGCCGTTGGCGGCCATCGAGTCCATCACCGGCGTTTGGGCGAACTGGTGGCCGAGGAAGCTCATCGCATCATAGCGATGGTCATCGGAGAGGATGAAGACGACGTTGCGCGGCTTCGCGCCGGGGATCGCCTCGGGGATGACTTCGGTGGGTATGGGTGCCGCCGCGAACAGGGCGGTCGGCACGAGCAACAGGTATCCGAGCAGGTGTTTCATGGTGTGTTTGGTTTGGGTTCAGCGTGCGCGTGTTGCCGGAGCATCGACGATCTCCTTGAGCAGTTTCGCCAGTTCGGTGACGCGCTCCGGGTGTTTTTGATAGAGATTGTTCCTTTCCGCCGGATCGTCGCGGAGCTGGTAGAGTTGGCCCGGTGGATCATCAGGCGCCGGTTGGTCTGATTTCGAAAATCCTGCCGAGCCCTGGCCGTCGATGAGTTTCCAGTCACCCGCGCGGATCATCATGGTGCGGCCGTTGCCGGCCTGCATGACGATCGGGCCGCGGATCGGTTGATCGTCGGGTTGGCGCCCTTCCAGGACGGGAAGGAAGCTGAAGCTGTCGGTTGCGGCATCGGCGGGAAGCGCGAACTTGCAGATTTCGGCGCAGGTCGCAAGGAAGTCGGTGAAACAAATCGTCTGATGACTCGTCGAAGCTTCCGCGACGCGCCCCGGCCAGCGGACGATGAAGGGCAGGCGGTGGCCGCCTTCCCAAGCGTCTCCCTTCATGCCCCGCAATCCGCCCGCGGACTCGTGTCCGAAGCGCTCGACATCCACGGGATTCCACAACGGGCCGTTGTCGGAGGCGAACACCACCAGCGTGTCGTCGGCCAATCCGGCCTCGTCCAGCGCCTTGAGCACCGCGCCCACCTCATGGTCGAACATCATCATGAAATCCCCATACATGCCGACCGCGCTCTTGCCGGCAAAGTCCGCGGAGGGAAGCCACGGCGTGTGGGGTGCGGTGTAGGCGAGATAGAGAAACATCGGCTTGCCGGATGCGGGTGCCTGCGCGTCGCCCTTGGCGCGGATGATCTTGCAAGCCTCGCGCGTCAGTCCGGGCAACACCGCCGCAAGATCCATGTCCGGAGCGATTTTTCCTTCTCTCCAAAAGGCTCCTTGGTTTTGGGCCCAGCCGGGCGAGTGGTTTTCGGCGATCGCGCGGCTCGGCACCTGCACCGCGCGATTCTGGCGGATCCAGAAATACGGAGGGATGTCGGTGGAGGCGCGCATCCCGAAGAAACTGGAGAACCCGTGATCCACCGGTCCACCGGCGAGGATTTCGTCATATCCTTTCTCCAGAAAACCCAGGTGCCACTTGCCCACCATGTGGGTTTGGTAGCCCTGCGCCGCGAGCATCGAGGGCAGTGTCATCTGGCCGGGCTCGATCAGCGGCTGTGTCGGCCAGCGTGAGACATCCGTGCGGAACGGGTGGCGGCCGGTCATCAGGCCGTAGCGCGAGGGATGACACAGCGGCCCCGGCGCGTGGGCATCGGTGAAACGCATGCCCTTGGCCGCCAGACGGTCGATGTTCGGTGTCGGAATGCGCGACTTCGGATTGTAGCAGCCAAGGTCGCCATAACCGAGATCATCGGCGAGGATGAAAACGATGTTCGGCAAGGGCTGCCGCGCTTCTGCTGTTAGACATGGCAGGAAAAGCAGGCCCACCGCGAGGATGTGCCGGATGATGGGGATGGGAGTCATGGGTTGTTGGCGAAGGATGGCGATGGGCCGCCGATGGCGTCAATTCCGTTTGGCGGCGGCTTCGGTCTGCGCGCGATCGAGCATTTCGCGCATCAAGTGAAGCTGTTTCCGGTGTTCGGTGGCGGCGGCGAGGTTGGTTTCCTCGGCCGGATCGTTTTTGAGATCATAGAGTTCCTCGGCATTGCCGGGCCAGCGGGCGTAGCGCCAG
>JBGSUP010000167.1:0-3231 GCA_041753485.1 Akkermansiaceae bacterium | reverse complement strand
CATCCGCGGCGAGCGCCTCGCCGTCGCCGTCGCCCTCGCCAAGGCGGTGGGCGGGGAATGGTAGGAAGACCCATGACTTCAAGATACTAGACACAAGATGAACAAACAGATCAGAAACAAAATTCTCCGGCTGCCTGCTCTGCATTCTTGTGTCTTGTGTCTGCTTCTCTCTTCCTGCGGCAAAAAAGACGCCGCCGGCCCCGCTGGCGCGCCGAATCCAATGGACCGCGAGCAAGCCGTTGAAGTCATGGAAATCGCGGTGATGAGCTTGCGGGAAACCGTCGGCCTCGTCGGTAGCATCGCCGCCAATGAGAGCGCGGAACTCCGGCCGGAAATCCCCGGCGTGATCAACTCAATCGCTTTCGAGGAAGGCGGCATCGTCCAGCAAGGCGCGCTGTTAGCCAAACTTGACACCCGCGAGCTTGAGGCACAACTCGCCGAAACCCGCGCCAGCTTCCTGCTCGCGGAAAGGAACCTGGAACGCAACCAGAGTTTGTTAGAGGACGAGGCCGTCTCCAAACTTGAATTGGACTCCGCCGTCGCCGACCATGCCAGGCTCAAGGCCGCCATCGATCTGCTGGAGGTGAAACTCGCGAAATCCTCGGTCATCGCGCCTTTCGGCGGGGTCATCGGCAGCCGCAACCTTTCCGTCGGCGATTTCGTCACCAACCAGTCCGTCATCACTACCGTGGACGACCTCACGCGGCTCAAGGTGGAGATGCAGGTCCCGGAACGCTACCTGCCGAATCTCAAGCCCGGCGGCACCTTCACCCTGCGTGCCGCCACCTCCGCACCCGGCGAGGAAGTCGCGGGCGAGGTCTATTTCGTCTCCCCGCGCATCGATGAGGCCACCCGCTCCACCCTGGTGAAGGGATATGTCAACAATCCGCCGCCGTTCCTGAAACCCGGCATGTTCGCCAATATCACCCTGGTCCTGCGCACCGTGGAGGACGCGCTCGTGGTCCCGGAAACCGCCATCCTCAGCACCGCACGCGGCACCGTGCTCATCGCTCCGAGGGAAAAGGACGGAGCCACCATCGCCGAGTTCGTGCCTGTGAAAACCGGCCTCCGCGTGCCGGGCTTCGTTCAGGTCAGCCCCGTCGGCCCGCCAATCAAGGCCGGGGACAGGATCGTCTCCTCCGGCGTCGGCGGACTCATCCTCTTTCCCGGCGTGAAACTCAAAGCCGTGGATCCCGTCGTCAAACCCGGCATGCCCGCGGCAACCGACCGCAAGCTGGAATGATCTCAAATTTGAAATTTTATATCTCAAATTCCCCATGATCATCTCCGACACCTCGATCAAGCGCCCGATCCTTACCATGGTCGGCGCGCTGATTGTCATCCTGATCGGCCTGCTCTCGTTCAAGAGCCTGCCCGTGCGCGAGTATCCGGATACCGATGTGCCCACCGTCTCGGTCACCACCATCTATCGCGGTGCCTCCGCGGAAGTGGTGGAAAGCCGCATCACCGAGCCGCTGGAGGAACAACTCTCCGCCATCGATGGCATCCGCGTGCTCAAATCCTCGTCCCGCGAGGAAGTCTCGCGCATCACCATCGAGTTCGTGCTCGAACGCGATCCCGACCAGGCCGCCAACGACGTGCGCGACCGCGTCAGCCGCGCCCGCGACAAGCTGCCTGATGAAGTGGATGAACCGATCATCGCCAAGGAAGAGGCCGACGCCCAGCCGGTGCTGTGGCTCACCTTCACCTCCGACCGCTTCTCGCGCACCGAGCTCACCGACGTGGTGGACCGCATCGCGAAACAACGCATCCAGACCGTGCCAGGCGTGGGCACCATCTTCATCGGCGGCGAGCGCCGCTACGCCATGCGCCTGTGGCTCGATCCCGACAAGCTCGCGTCCTATCAGCTAACTGCCACCGATGTGGAGGCCGCGCTGCGCGAGCAGAACGTCGATGTCCCCGGCGGCCGGATCGAGTCCTTCGCCCGCGAGTTCACCGTGCGCACCCAGGGCGAGCTCGCCGATGCGGCGGCCTTCGAGGAACTCATCATCGCCACCCGCGGCAACAGCCAGATCAAGCTCAAGGATGTCGGCCGCGCCGAACTCGGCTCCGAGGACTACCGCACCCGCACGTTTTTCAATGGCAAGCCCACCGTCGGTCTCGGCGTCGTCCGCCAGTCGAAATCCAACTTGTTGGAAGTCGCCGGCGGTGTGAAGAGACTCATCCCGGTGATCGAGGCCGAACTGCCGGAAGGCATCTCCGTGCAGGTCGGCTATGACAGTTCGGTCTTCGTGCAGCGCTCGGTGGACGAGGTTTACAAAACCTTCTTCGAGGCTTTTCTGATCGTGATCGTGGTGATCTTCGTGTTCCTGCGCGACTGGCGCGCGGTGCTGATCCCGATCACGGCCATCCCGATCTCGATCATCGGCACCTTCGCGGTGATCTCCGCGCTCGGATTCTCGATTAACATCCTCACCCTGCTGGCGCTGGTGCTGGCCATCGGCCTGGTGGTCGATGACGCCATCGTCATGCTGGAGAACATCTACCGCCGCATCGAGGACGGGGAAACCAGGATCCAGGCGGCGGTGCTCGGCTCGCGCCAGGTGGCCTTCGCCATCATCGCCTCCACCCTCACGCTCTCGGCGGTGTTCCTGCCCGTCGCCTTCCAGTCCGGCTCCACCGGCCGCTTGTTTTATGAATTCGGCATCTCGCTTGCGGTCTCGGTGCTGGTTTCCATGATGGTTTCCCTGACAGTCACGCCGATGCTTGCCTCGCTGCTGCTCAAAGGCAGCGATCCCGCGACCGGACATCCGCCGCACGGCTGGTTCTACCAGGTGACCGAACCTGGCTTCGAATACATCAACTCGCTGTTCGGCAAAATCCTGCGGGTTTCCTTGAAAGCCTGGCCGCTGGTTCTCATCCTGTCCGTCGCGTTCGTGGCGCTCGCGCCCTTCGCTTACAAGGGCCTCCAGCGTGAGCTCACGCCGCTGGAGGACCGCGGCAGCTTCATCTCGATCTTCAGCGGGCCGCTCGGCTCGCATCCGGATTACACCCTCAACTATGTCAACAGGATGACCGGCGTGATTGAGCGTCAACCGGAGCTCGAGCGCTACTTTTCCGCCACCGCCCTCGCCCGCGGCGGCCCCGGCTCCGGCAACGAGGGCCTGGTGTTCTCCACCCTCAAGCCGTGGGAGCAGCGCGACCAATCCACCCAGAAAATCGTCGGCAAGGTGAACGCCGCCTATGGCGCGGAAGTCACCGGCGGCCTCG
>JBGSUP010000166.1:0-8678 GCA_041753485.1 Akkermansiaceae bacterium | reverse complement strand
AAACCATCCCGCGTGTCGCCGGCGGACCGTTCCGCGAGTGGCTGCGCGCGATCAAGGGCGAGGGCCCGGAACCGGGATCAAACTTCGACTACGCCGCCAACCTCACCGAGATCATCCTGTTAGGCGTGATTGCCCAGCGCTTCAACACGCGCATCGAATGGGATGCCGAGGCCGGCCGCGTCACGAACCACCCGGAGCTGGATGTCTTTGTCAAGGAGCCCGCGCGCGAAGGCTGGCGCTTTGGTGAGGACATCTGAGGAAAAAACCCTCTCAGACCCGGAACGACGCAACAATCCCGTCAAACTTCAATAATGATATGAAACGACCTCTGATCCTCGCCGCTGCCTTGCTTTCATTGCTTCCCGCCGCAGCGGAGGAGCCTGCCGCACCAGCCGGGCTGCGTGAGAGTTTTCTCGGTTGGAGGTTTGGCATGTTCATTCACTTCAACATGGCGACCTTCAACAACCGCCAGTGGGCAACCGGCACCGAGGACCCCGCGACCTTTGCGCCAGCTAAGCTGGACTGCGGCCAGTGGCTTGACGCGGCGGAGGCGGCCGGCATGAAGTACGCGGTGCTGACGGTAAAACACACCGGCGGTTGGTGTTTGTGGGATAGTAAACACACCGAATCGCACGATATCAGGAGTTTCCGGAACTTCCGCAACGGTCAGGGCGATCTGGTGCGTGAATTCGTCGATGCCTGCCGCAAGCGCAACATCAAGGTGGGCCTTTACTACTGCATGCCGGGCGATTTCGCGAAACGCCATCTGCCAAAGGGCGAGGAGGACAAGCTGCACGGCCTGCCACCGGAGGCACGGGGACGCTACGCCGCCTTCATCAAGTTGCAACTGAGCGAGCTGCTAACCGACTACGGGCCGATCGACCTGTTGTGGTTCGACCAATACTCGAACCGCTATACCAAGGATGATTGGCGGGAAATCAAGGCGCATGTGAAGACCCACCAGCCCGGATGCGTGGTCATCGCCAACAACAGCGTGGATTTCATGGACACGGATATCCACAGTTATGAATACCCGTTCCTCAAGGCGAAAAAGCGGCCGAATCCTCTGCCGCCGGAGGGCAATGTGCATGCAGCCGAAGTGTGCGACACCCTCGGCCCCGGTTGGTTTTGGACGCCTCGCGAAAATGAAGACACCATGAAGTCGGTTGAGGAAGTGACGGCCATGCTGGAATTGTGCAATAAACGCCGTGCGAACTATCTGCTCAACGTGGGGCCGGACGACACGGGGAGACTGCCGTATTACGCGGTGAAACGGCTGCATGAGATCGGAACCCGTTTGGCCGCGCCGCCAGCGGGGTCTGACAAGCCGTGACTCGCAAGGTCGCTCGTTAGCCAATGGCTCCACCAACCTGATCCGTGAAAACCACTTCCATCCGCGTCCTCGCTGCTGCCATCCTCCTGCTCGCGCCCGTTCACGCCGCGCCACAGCCCCCCCACAAGGTATGGACCGATCCCGCAACCGCGCTGCGCGAGGATCCGGACTTCGCGGTTCAGGGGGAGTTCCATCACTCGCAGGACAAGTTGTCAGGGGGAGTGCAGGTGATTGCGCTCGGTGGAGGCAAGTTCGATGCCATCGTGCTGGAAGGCGGACTGCCGGGCGCGGGATGGATGCCGGGAAACAAGCGGCTTGTACTCCACGGGGAACGCAAGGACGACAAGATCGTCTTTGACGATGAGACAGGAGCCGTCAAAGCCTCGATTCGGAACGATAGGTTCTTCACATTGGAGTCGGTTTCCAGCCCTATTGATGGCTTTCCTTCAGTGCTTGAGCGAATCGAGCGCAAAAGCCCCACACTAGGCGCGAAACCGCCCGAAGGCGCGGTCGTTTTATTCGACGGCAGCTCCACCGACGCCTGGGAGAACGGCAAGATGGAAAACGGCCACCTGCTTTCCACCGGAGCCACCAGCAAGCAACTGTTCGGCGATTACACATTGCATCTCGAATTCCGCACGCCCTACATGCCCGCCGCCCGCGGCCAGCAGCGCGGCAACAGCGGCGTCTATCACGGCGGACGCTGGGAAACGCAGATCCTCGATTCGTTCGGACTCGAAGGCCGCGACAACGAATGCGGCGGGATTTATTCCATCTCCAAACCGCGCCTCAACATGTGCCTGCCGCCGCTCGTCTGGCAGACCTATGACGTCAAGTTCACCGCCGCCAAATTCGATGCTTCCGGGAAACGCATCGCCTGGCCTCGCATCACGGTCCGGCTCAACGGAGTGCCCGTGCACGAGGACCTTGAACTCGCCAAGGACTTCACCACCGCCGCCCCGATCACCACGCCCCTGGACGGTCCCGATGGGCCTGTCTTTCTTCAAAACCACGGCAACCCGGTGGTGTTCCGCAACATCTGGATCCTGCCGGGCAAATGAATCCACTGCGCCACAATCCGGAGCGGAGCATGCGGACGCCGGTTTGCTCAAGCTGCCAAACCGGCTGCCGGCCTGGTCGCGGATTCGTTTTCAATCCCGCTGAAATGAAACCGACTCTCACATTGCTCATGGCTCTGCTCTTCCCCGTGCTGACTGATTTTTCATCCGCGGACGATTTGACGGTCTATCCGCCAGTGCCCGGTCTTCCCGCCTCGGAGCATTACAAAGTACGCGTGCGCGGGGTCGCGGATGGCAGCGGGTGGCAGAGTGTCTTCGCCATTCAAACCGCTTGCAAGACCCTCGAAAAAGCGACGGACGGCTACTTTGACACTCTGGCCGGATGGACGCACACTTATGTGAACTTCGAAACCACAGGTGCCGTGGAAATCGAAATCGCCCGTGCCAACGGCCAGCCGGTTCATTCCGCGGCGGCGCATCCGCAACGCAATGCCTCGTCGTGTTCCGTCAAGAACGGCAAAGCTTTTGTCAGACTCGATCAACCCTGTCTGGTCGCGGTCGATATCGATGGCCAAATGGACACGCAGGATACCGGCAAGGGCTACAAAGGGCCGCCGCTCCATACGATTTCGATCTTCGCCAATCCACCGTTGAAGGGCAAACCCAAGCCTGATGATTCCGGCGTTTTCTCTGTGAAACCCGGCGTTATTCCGCCATCCGACGGGCCTTGGACCACGCTCTATTTCCTGCCGGGTGTTCACGATATTGGGTTGGCCTTCCCGCTGCGCGCCAACCGGCAATACTACATCCCCGGAGACGCGTTGGTTTATGGCACGTTCTCCAATCGGAAATGGGGCGACGCCCATCATGTCCGCATCTTCGGACACGGAACCTTGTGCGGCGCGCGGATACAACATCCCAAATATGTCAAGCCGTCGATCCCGCAGGATGACTACGCGCGCTACCGGCCAGTTGATGTGCATGGCGCATGCGACATCGGCGTGGAAGGCATCACCATCGCGGATTCGGCTTTTCACTCGATCATGCTGGCGGGTCCTTACAAGGCGGGTCATCCCAACGAGGTCAAGTGGACCAAGATCTTTACCTGGCGCGCGAATGGCGACGGCATCAATCCATTCGGCAACACACTGATCGAGGACTGCTTCATCCGCACCCAGGACGATTCGCTTTACGTGAACGGCCTGGGCATCCGCCGCACCGTGTTGTGGAACGACGCCAACGGTTCATCGTTCGTCTTGAGCGCCCTGCCGCGACTCTCCGACCGCCAGTTGGTGGTGGAGGACTGCGATGTCATCTATGCACGGGCCAAGTGGCATCACTGGAGAGGCGGCCGGGTCTTCAACATGCGCGGTGAGGGCGGCGGGGCGGCCGGTGCCGGCGTGATCTTCCGCAATATCAACATCGAGGACCCAAGACCCACCCTGCAACAATTCTTCATCTGCATGAAAGTGCCGAAACCCTACTCGAAAAATGCGGAAAAGCGCGGCCCGGGTGACTTGTCGGGCGTCCTCTTTCAGAACATCGCCGTCGCCGCACCCAGCGTTCTCGGGGAACCGCAACTGTTGTGGGGCCAGGCAGACGCCCGCATTCGCAATCTCACCTTTGAAAATCTAACGCTCGGCGGCAAAACCGCGCGCGTCCCGGATTTTTTCAAAATCAACGAGTTCGTGGATGGTCTCAGCTTCGCGCCAAGCGCCGATTCCAAACCATCAATGCAGCAACCATGATGAAACCCGTTTTCAAAATACTCACCCTACCAACCGCCCTGCTGGTCGCACCGCTGGCTACGCTGCACGCCTCCGATATGGCCAAACCGAACGTCGTCATCTTCCTTGCCGACAACGGCACCGACAGCGGCCTCGTCAACTTGTGGGGCGATGGGAAATCGATTGCCGGCGGCAAAGGCACGATGACCGACCGCGGCACCCATGTTCCACTCCTGGTCCGCTGGCCCGGGAAGATCAAGGCGGGCAGCACCTGCGAAGACCTTGTGGATCTAACCGATTTGCTGCCCACCCTCTGCGAACTTACCGGTGCAAGCCTGCCTGATGTGAAGATCCACGGGCGTTCGTTCGCACCGCAACTCCTCGGAAAACCCGGCCATCCCCGCACCTGGATTCACATTCAGAATGAGGACAACCGGCAGGTGAGAAACAATGATTACATGCTCAACAACAAGGACCAGCTCCGGCGCGTCGTCCAACTGTGGGAGGAGCCGGCCAAACCCAATGAAAACAAGGACCCGGAAAAAGAAGCCGCCGCACGCAAGACCTTGCAGTCGGTTTTTGACGCGTTGGACCGTTGATGCCGAGCCCGGCAGTGAACAGAGGCCATACTTTCAAATGAACCGCAAGAATCCAATCACACTCATGCTTGCCGGTTTGCTGGCCGTCGTGTTTCCGGCAGTGGTCGCGCTTGGAGACCAACCCAACATCATCCTGATCATGGCCGATGACCTTGGCTGTGGCTCGTTGGGATGTTACGGTAACCCTGAAATCAAGACGCCCAACATTGATGGCCTTGCCGCCGCCGGCATGCGCTTTTCCGACTTTCACAGCAATGGCCCCATGTGCTCGCCCAGCCGCGCCGCGCTCCTGACCGGTCGCTATCCGCAGCGCTGCGCGTGGGTCGCTGACGAAGAGCTTTCACCTATGTTCCAAAAGCAGCGCAAAGAGAACCCCGCGCAACGCTGGGCGTGGGGCATCTCGCCGGATGAAACCAGCATCGCAGGACTACTCCGGCAGGCGGGCTATCGCACCGGCATCATCGGAAAATGGCACCTTGGTTATGATTACAAATTCCATCCGATGAATTTCGGCTTCGACGAATTCCGCGGATTTGTCGGCGGCGCGGTGGATTACCACTCGCATGTCGCGACTCATGGCAGACAGGAGTTGGATTGGTGGAAGGACCGGAAAATCAGCAGCGAGACCGGATACACGACTGACTTGTTAGGCGAGTATGCATCCGAATTCATCAAGCGGCACAAGCAGCGCCCGTTCTTCCTCTACCTTGCCCATGCGGCGCCACACGTCCCCTTGCAGGGACGGGAACCCGACAAGAAAATGTCTCCGGCGGCGACTTATCAGGAAATGATCGAGATCCTCGATGATTCGGTCGGGAAAGTGGTTGGCACCCTGCGCGCCCATGGATTGGAGCAAAAAACACTGCTGGTTTTCTGTTCGGACAACGGAGCTGCCCCGCCGCGCGGAGTTGCGGCCAACGGTCGATTGAAGGGTAAAAAAGGCGACCTCGCCGAAGGCGGTCACCGGGTTCCCTGCATCGCCTTCTGGCCAGGCGTCATCGCCCCCGGGGGGATCCAGGGCCAGACTGTGATGACCATGGACTTCCTTCCCACCTTCGCAAAGCTTGCGGGAGCCACGCCTGCGAATCATCAGATCGACGGCATCGACATTATGCCCCTCATGAAAGGCGATACCCAAAAAGAGGATCGAGTCCTGCATTGGCTCTTTGGCAACAGATGGGCCGTCCGCAAAGGATCATGGAAGCTCGGCGGACAGGGCGGAAAACCTCTCACGCTTGTGAACCTGGAGAATGACCTTTCCGAAAAAAACAACCTCATCAGACAAAGGCCGGAAGTGGCGGATGAGTTGTTTGAACTCCACCGGAAATGGATTGCGGAGGTGGGAGACAAGTGATCACGGATTGAAATAGACGCGCTCCATCATCGACCATGACTTCTCACCGGGAAGTGGCAACTGCATCGGATCGCAAAGGCGCAACCATTCCGCGTGGCGCGGGTGGGCGTCGAGCTTGGCCATGTCGGCGGCGTGATCGGTGCCGACATATTCGTAATAACCGAACTCATAGAGTTTCCCGTCCGGCAGGCGGTGCAGGAAGATGTTGAAATTGCGGATGTTGGATTGCCGTAGCAGATCGCGCACACCCGGGCCGTCGTGGACGCGGCGGTATTCCGCCTCGCACTCGTCGCGCAGGCCGATGACCATCCCGTAGCGCCTCACCGGCGGTTCCAGCCCGTAAAACCGCTCACACGTGCCGCCGAGGATCGCCGCCTGTTCATCCGCGCTCAGGCTGGCCGCCCAGTCCATGGTGGTCTGCATCGTGCGTTGATAGCTCGCCGCGCAGGTGCACACCGGCCAGTCGGAGCCGATCATCAATCGCGACGGTCCGAAGGCTTCCAACACCACGTCGAGATACGGCGCAAGTTGCGCGGGCGTCCACGTCGCCCAGTCCGCTGCCGTGACCATCCCGGAGACTTTGCAGAAAACGTTGGGCCTGCGTGCCAGTTCACGGATGTCCTCAGCCCACGGCGAAAGTTCGCCGTTGGGGATATCCGGCTTTGCGATGTGATCGACGACGAATTTCTGTTTGGGAAATTGATCCACCAGCCGCGTGGCCGGGCGGATGTGCGGTGGCTTGAGCAGCAGATCGTATGTGAGTCCGTGCCTCTCCAGCCAGCCGATGCCGCGCACATGTTCGGGAGACACCGCGAATTCGGGATCGGGCCGGTCATGAATCAGAAGCCGCAGTCCCTTGAGCTTGGGATGTGCGGCATATCGTTCGACCAGCGGCTCGGCATCGGGCGAGCAAAGGTCGATCCAGCCGACGACACCGAGCATCCACGGCGTGCGGTCGGCCAGACCTAACAGAAAATCCGTCTCCGCCACCATCTCGCGCGCCTGCACCGCGACAGTGCCGTGAAAGCCCGTTTCCGTTAGCAGGGGTTCGAGATCGTCCGGCAGAAAATTCTGCCGCAGCGCGCCATACTCGTCGCTCATCCAGACATAGTCCTCGGCGTGCCCGGTGTAATTCCAAAAGTGCTGATGGGAGTCGATTTTCATTAGAACCAGTCGATATGGGTGATGGGTTTGAGGATCTGCCGGACCTGCGCCACCAGTTCGGGATCGTAAGGCTCGGCGGCCCAGGCGACGTTGCGTTTGACGGAATCCGGGTTTGCGCTGCTGAACATCGTTGTCGGGATCTCCGGATGCTGGCTGGAAAACTGTAGCGCGAGTTTCGAGATGTTGGTGCCCTGCGCGGCGCAGTATTGCGCGGCTTGTTTGAAAACCGCGCGCTGTTCCGCATTGGCAGGATGCCAGTCCGCCGGTCCGCGATCCGTGAGCAGGCCGCTGCCGAATGGCGAGGCGTTGATCAGGCCGATGCCCTTTTCCCGCGCGATCGGCAGCAGTTCCAACAGGCGCGTGTCGTGCAGGCTGTAATGGTTGTGCACCAGTGCGGCATCCACCGGCAGCGTGGTGAATATGCGATGCCACAGGTCCATCGGATAGATCCCGAAGCTCACCGCGCCGATGCGCCCTTCGCGTTTCAGCTCGGAAACCGCCTCGAAGCCCTCGCCGAGCGCCCATTCGGTGTGCCGACGGTCCTCATACTCGATGTCGTGGATGTGGATGATGTCGAAGTAGTCGGTGCCGAGCCGCGCGGCGCTTTCATCGATCGAACGCCGGGTGCGTTCGCGCGAGTAGTCGAGCGTGTCATCGCCATATTTCTCCGGGTTGGTGTATTTGCCGATCTTTGTGGAAAGGACATAGCGGTCGCGCGGGATGCCCCGCAAGGCCTTGCCGAGCACCGTTTCCGAACGCGTGCCGCCATAGGCCGGGGCGACGTCGAAGTAATTGATGCCGAGGTCGAGCGCGGTGTGCACGGCGCGGATCGCATCCGTCTCGTCCACTGCGTGGAAGACTCCGCCCAGCGACGATGCGCCGAAACTGAGGGTGGAAACCTGGAGGCCGGTATTGCCGAGCGGACGTGTGTTCATGATTCGATCTGGATTTTGATGACTCCTTCCTTGGCGACCGCCAGCGCCATCGCCTGCACGGTTTCTTCGAAAGGATAGGTCTTCGAAATGAGGGGTTCGACCCTGATGCGCCGGCTTGCCACGAACTGCAGCGCCATCGGGAAAACGTGGGCGAAACGGAACGAACCGGTGACGGTGAGTTCCTTCGACATGATGAGATTCGCCGGAATCGGCACCTCCGGCGGCAGCGTGCCGACCTGGACGATCGTGCCGCCGCGCCGGACGATTTTCAACGCATGGATCAGCGCGTGCGTCGAACCGGCGGCTTCGAACACGACATCGAATCCGCCACCGGAAATTTCCAGCGCCTGCTGTTCTGACGCGGCATCAGACGGATCGATTGCCGCATCAGCCCCTTGTTCGATGGCAAAGCGGCGGGGAAACTCCGCCAAATCGCCAAGCATGACCTGCCCTGCGCCGAATGCCCGCGCGGCGAGCGCGACGAGTTGGCCGATGGCCCCGCCGCCCGCGACGAACACGGAAGCACCCGCCAGATTTCCCGCGCGCC
>JBGSUP010000165.1:0-6221 GCA_041753485.1 Akkermansiaceae bacterium | reverse complement strand
TGAGGGCCATTTGACGACAAATGCTGTCCTTCGGTGAGATGGCGAAAATTTCGGCAGTGCGGGGGCGGAGCATGCCCAGGTGGTTTGCCAGAATGCCGCGGTGGGTGAGCACCACGAGGCGGGCGTCCGGCAGCGAATCCGCGAGGGTGACGGCGGCCTTGGCGATTTTCTGGCGTTCGTCGCGCAGCAGCATGCCTTGGGCGATCCCCTGGCCGCCAGAGCGCTCGATGCGGGTGGAAATCCGGACGAGTGCATCGACGCAGCGCTCGGGATAGCGGCCGACGGAGGTTTCGCCCGAGAGCATCAGGGCGTCCGCCTCCTCGTGGCAGGCATTCATTACATCGGTGGCTTCCGCGCGGGTGGGCGTGGGGTTGGTGATCATGGATTCGAGGAGCTGGGTGGCGACGATGACGCGGGTGCCGAGTTCGTGGCAGCGCTTGACGATCCGGCGCTGGAGCAAGGGCAGTTCCTCGAACTCGACTTCGGTGCCAAGGTCGCCGCGGGCGATCATGATGACGTCCGCCTCGCTGATGATGGCATCGATGTTTCGGATCGCTTCCTGATCCTCGATTTTCGCGATGATCTGGGCATCCCCTTCGAGCGCTTTCATCGCCTCGCGCAGTTCGCGCACGTGGGCGGCGTCCCTCACGAAGGAGCCGGCGATGTAGTCCGCCTCGCACTCGACGGCGAGGGCGAGATCCTTGTGGTCTTTTTCGGTGAGGGCGGGAAGGTTGAGCCGCACGCCGGGCAGGTTGATGTGGCGGCGCGAGCCCATGGTGCCGGGGGTGGTGACGTGGCAAAGGATGCGGTCCGCCTCGACCACGTCAATGCGCATGAGCAGCGCGCCGTTGTCCACGACGAGCGTGTTGCCGACGGCGACATCGCCCATGAGGCCCTCGTAGTTGACGGTGGTGGAGAGCTCAACGGAGGGATCGCTGCCGGTTTTGCGGAATTCGACGATGTCGCCTTGGGCGAGGGTGAAGGGAGTGGGGAGGTCGCCGGTGCGGATCGATGGGCCGGTGAGATCGAAGAGCAGGCCGATGTGGGTTCCGCGTTGGGTGGCCTGGCGGCGCACGCGTTTGGCCATCTCGGCCGCCCACTCGTGTTTGGCGTGGCTCATGTTGAGGCGGAAGACGTTGGTGCCGGCATCCATCAGGCTGCCGATCATTTCCTCGGATTCCGTGGCGGGACCGAGCGTGCAGATCAGTTTGGTTTTGCGGGACATGGGTGGGAAGAGATTTGAAATTTGAGATCAGGGCGAGGGAGTGAGGGTGTAGTTGTCCCTGGTGTCCTTGACGAGCCAGCCTTGGGTGGCGAGTTCGGCGCGGATTTGATCGGATTGCGCCCAGTTTTTGGCGAGGCGGGCCTGCCAGCGGGATTCGGCGAGGGCGCGGATGGAGTCGGGGATTTCGGTGGCCCGATCATTTTCCTCGGGCAGGGTGAGGCCGAGGGCGCGGAGCAAGCGGTTGAACCCGGCGAGCGCGGCGGCGGCATCCTTGCCGCTGAGCTGCGAGGCATTGCGCAGCCCGGTGAAGAGCCCGCCAAGGGCGGCCGGAGTGTTGAGATCGTGGTTGAGGCTGTCCCAAGCGGTTTGGAAGGGGCCGAACGCGGCGGAGTCGAGGGTGAACTCACTGCCGGTTTTCGTGGCGAGATTGCGCGCGCTCTTGGCGAGCTTCGCGAGCGCCTCGCGGGCGGCGTGCAGGGAATCAAGGGTGAAGTTGAGCTGCTTGCGGTAGTGGCCGCCGATCAGCACGTAACGGACTTCCATCGGGGTGAAGCCGCGGCCTTCGAGATCGCTCAGGGTGTAAAGATTGCCGAGTGACTTGGACATTTTTCCGCCATCAACCAGCAGGTGGGTGATGTGGAACCAGTGTGCCGCGAAACGGCCGCCGCAGGCGCAGGTGCTCTGGGCAATTTCGTTCTCATGGTGGGGAAACACCAGATCCACGCCGCCGGAATGGAGGTCGAAGCTATCACCGAGATACTCCTGGATCATGGCGGAGCATTCAAGGTGCCAGCCGGGGCGGCCGTCGCCCCATGGCGAGGACCAGAAGTTTGCGCCGTCTTCCGGGCGGCGTGCTTTCCAGAGCACGAAGTCGGAAACGCTGTCCTTTGCGTATTCGTCCGAGTTTGCGCGGGTGTTCTGAGTTTTTCCGAGATCAAGTTCGCGTTTGTCGAGATGCGAGAGCTTGCCGTAGCCGGGGAATGAGGAAATTTTAAAATAGACCGAGCCATCATCGGACGGGTAGGCATGGCCCTTGGCGATGAGCGCCTCGATCATGGCGATCTGCTGCGGAATGTGAGCGACGGCGCTGGGTTCGATGTGCGGCTCAAGCAGTCCGAGTTTTTCGCAGTCGGCGTGGAATTTCGCGGTCCAGCCGGCGGTGAATTCGGTGAGGGACTGGCCGGCCTTCTGGGCGTCGCGGATGGTTTTGTCATCCACATCGGTGATGTTGCGGACATGGAGTGTGCGGGTGCCGCCGGTTTCGAGCGTGCGGCGCAGCACGTCCTGCAACACGAAGGTGCGGAAATTTCCAATGTGCGCCGGCCCGTAAACGGTGGGGCCGCAGCAGTAGAAACGAAAGGTCGCGCTATCGATGGGGCGGAGCTCGCGCTCGGTCCGGGTCAGCGTGTCGAAAAGCCGCATGGGCGGGGTGTAAGGAGCGGAGGGCCGCGAGCCAAGAGCGAAGAACGCCTCAGCGGTGTTATTTGTCGCGGTGGCGGCGGAGCAGCAACAGGCTGGAAAGGAACAGCAGTGCGGTGATTCCAGGTTCGGGAATCGATTGGCCCGCCAATTCCACATGAATCCATTCGCGCTTGCCATCCTTCGAGACGACCTCCACCGGAACCTTCATCGGATTTCCCTCGGCCTGAGGACCACCGGGCGTCGCTCTGATGGCTGTGGAAGTCGGCTCGGCACGGCCCGCCGGCTCGTTGCGCATCGCCCACAAGCTGACTGGCGGGCATGCAAGCAGCAGACCGATCCACAGGAATTTGAGGTTGAAGAAGTGCATCAAACTGCCGGATCATGATCAAATTTTTAAAATAATCAAGAAATACGTAATAAATTTGGAAATTTCCAGAGTTGGGATGATGGCGGATTGCGGCTAGCATGATCTGGAAATGATCAAGGTGCGCGACGAGAGGACGAGTCAGATTGCCGTGGGGGCGGGGATTCTGGTGGCGGTCATGCTGGTGGTTTGCGGGATTCTGATCGGGTGGCATTACCTGCCCGGGCTGTTGGGTGAGTGGGTGGGGTTCATGGTGGGAGTGATGACAACGCCGTTTTTGCTGGAAGCTTCCTTTGTGATTCTGGGACTCACGGTGGTTGTGGCAATCAACGGATGGCGGCGACGTCGTGCCGGCGATGAACTGGTGTATCTCGAACAGGTTGAGGGGCCGGATGATCTCCCGGAGCACGCGAAATGGGCGCTTTATCGCGACCTGCCGCTGGATGGAGAGGTTCCTTCGTTGCAAACCCAGGCAGAGGGCGCGCTGGCGATCGGCGATTTCGAATCGGCGGCGGAATGCATCGCGGCGATGCCGGAATCCGATCTCAAGCGGCCGGAGGTTCTGTCATTGCGGCTGGAGCTTGCGCGGGCGACCGGCAGGCAGCAACTCGTGGCTCACCTGGAGAGGGAGCTCGGTGCTGTGGAAAAGGAAAGCTGCTGAGTTTTTGAACATTACGCGATTATTGACTTTGGGGGGAATGGACCGTTCGGGTTAAATTCCGGGTCTGTGCAGGAAGAACTCTTACCCATGAATCCGGTGAATTTCGCGAAGATGGCCCACGGGGATCCCGCCGGTCTGATCGAAATGGCGTTCGACTACTTCAATGAGACCCGCCACCTGATGACCGGATGGATGGCCTTGATCCAAGCGGGGAATTTCGCGCAGTTGCGCGACGAACTCCATCGCTGCAAGGGAGGTGCCTCGCTCTTTGGCCTCGAGCGACTGGTCTCGCTGCTCGGCGAATTCGAGAGTCCCGCAGTTCTGGAGAGGCGGGGGTTCGATCTAACGGCCTTTGAGAACGAACTCACCGCCGCGGAGAGCGCGGTTACCGAAATGGCGCAAGCGATCTGCTGATGGGTGCAGGCGTTCAATCCCCGGACAAGGAACTGCGCTTCACCCGCGCGGGGCAGGCTGTCTTGTTTTGGATCGGTTCCGCGGTGTTGACTGCGATCGCAGTGACACTGACGGCGACCTCGTTCTATCGCGATATCAATCCGCAAGTGCCTCACATCGCCTGGGCGCTGCTGCCGCTGGCGGCGGCGGGGATTGCCGCAAGGCTTGCATTCCATCTGACCCGCCGTGCTTATGTGATTCTCACGCCTCTTGGAATCGAGATTTTCCCGTTTTTCCGTCCGGCAACGGGCATGCGGCTGCTTGTCTGGCAGGAGGTGGCGTCCGCGGAGGTGGATGCGGACGAGACCCGACTCACGCTTCATCGCGATGCGGCGAAAACCTCCGGCGTCCACCTGTCGCTGCGGCCGATTCGCGCGGACCGCCGGGTCTTGCTGGTCAAGGCGGTGACCGGGCGGCTATGAATCGTCACGGCTGGCTACCGAGCACGGTCTTGATTTCCCGCAGCAAGCCGGCGTGCGATTCGACGGGTTTGAACCGAGGGAATTCGGCCTTCACGTTTTCAGGTGCGTGGATCAGAAAGCCCACGTCCGCCTCCGCGAGCATGGTGGTGTCGTTATAGGAATCACCGGCGCTGATGACAAAGTAGTTCATCCTGCGGAACGCGGCCACCGCTTCGCGCTTTTGTTCGCGGATGCGCAATTGATAATCCACGATGCGGTCGTTCTCGACCACCAGGCGGTGGCAAAGCAGCATGGGCCAGCCGAGTTTCCGCATCAGCGGCGCGGCAAACTGCTCGAAGGTGTCCGAGAGGATGACCACCGGCACGAGGGTGCGCAGTTCATCAAGAAACTCCTTGGCTCCAGGCAGCGCATCGAGCCCGCCGATCACCCGCTGGATGTCGGACAACTTCAGGCCATGCTGCCCGAGAACCGCGAGGCGGCCTTTCATCAGGATGTCGTAATCCGGTTCGTCGCGTGTGGTGCGGCGGAGTTCCGGGATCCCGGTTTCCTCGGCGACGGCGATCCAGATCTCGGGCGTCAGCACGCCCTCCATGTCCAGTGTAACGATTGCTTGTTTCACGCGGCCGAAGTCTTCCACGCGACGCGCGGCGGAGGCAACCATGAAGGGATGCGAATCGCAAATGACCCGCTCGAAACGATGGCGCCGGCTCTGGAAGCCCTCACCTCGGCATTGCGGGTGCCGTCTTCGGTCCGACGGCGAAACGATACTTGACGACCGCATCGACGATGCTGTTGGCGACCGAGTTCTGATAGACCTCGTTCTGGATGAGGCGGGCCTCGTAGGGATGGCTCATGAAACCGCCTTCCAGCAGGATGGCGGGGTGGCGGACGCCTGAGAGCACGCTGAAGCGGGCGCGTTTGATGCCGCGGTCAAAGGTATGCTTCTGCAGGCGGCGCAGCAGCGAACCGTGAACGGAAGTGGCAAGGGCGATGTTGGCGGAGTCGTGCTCGTTGCCTGCGCGTGACTGGCTGTCGGCCGCGATCACGCCGCGGCCGTAATGGGAGACCCCGGGAGGAGAGAGCGTGAAGGTTTCGATGCCGCGGGCTGCACGCCCGCCGGAATTGAAATGGATGCTGATGAACACGGCGTTGTCACGCACCGCATTGGCGAGATCGACCCGCTCCTGGAGTGAGAGGTAGCGGTCACTGGTGCGGGTCATGACCACCTTGAAGCCCCTGGCCTCAAGCAGGGACTTGGTGCGGCCGGCGACCTTGAGGTTGTAAAAGGCTTCAGTGCCCAGGGAATTGGTGGCACCGGGGTCCTTGCCACCGTGGCCGGGATCGAGGATCACAGTGCGGAAATCCGCGGCGTTCTTGATGAAATTGGGCCGCAGCACCGGATCGATCAGCTTGGCGAGATCCATGCGGGAAACATAGGCTTTCTCGCCCAGGGCGGCGACGGCGTGGGTGAACACGAATTTCACACCGTTCATCAGGCATTCCTGACCGCCGATTTTGAGTTTCATCTCGACCTTGGGATTCTCCAGGACGACGGCGTTTCCAGAGCGGGTGAGTTTAGTGAAATTGTAGAAGCGCTTCATGCTCTCCACCGAGACGTAATCGCGACCCTCGATCTTCGCGACGTCCCAACCGGCGGCGGCGGAGGCCGCCGGC
>JBGSUP010000164.1:0-2160 GCA_041753485.1 Akkermansiaceae bacterium | reverse complement strand
GGTGCAACGGCCGCGCCCATCGCGCCGCGCAGGCAGCGGGTTTCCGATCCCGGATGGCACTGATAACACGAGCTCCGGTTGGCGGTGTTGTTGAGTGTGATGACTGAGCCCGGAGCTTTCACGTCGGCATGCTTCGAGTGCATTGACTGCGTCAGCGATTTGACCTCGGCGAAACTGGGCGCGTTGAGCGCCTCGGAAGCGTGACATGCGGCGCAAAGCACAGGTTTCGGGGGATCGGCGCGCACACTGGCCTCAAGACCTTCCGGCGGATAACCCCTGTCGGCCAGCGCGTCATCGTAAGGCTGGGTGTGGAGGTGGCGGTCGTGCAGGCGCAGGATGTTCAAGCGGTGGTCGCGTGCGGGATCCGGATCATCCACCCAGCCGTTGGCCGGCTTTGCGGCATCGCCCGAGCCGGACGCGTGACACTTGCGGCAATCCATTTCACTCGAAACCGGAAGCACGACATCCGTAGTAGCCAGCACCGTGCCGCCGGTGGTTTTCGCCGTGAGGCGCATCAACGGATAAGGATTGGATTGGCCGGAGTCGTCCACCGGCGTGATCGGAATGCCCGCGGCCTCGAACCAGTGCATCAACTCGTCATGGCGCATCATTTGCGGGATGTTGGCAGGTCCCGGCATGTTCCTTCCCGGATTACCGGCGGGAAACGGCAGTCCATGATCCGGCGGCAGCGCCACCCCGAACAAGGGCAGCGAGTATTCCCAGAAGTTTGTCTTGCCGATGGAACTCGTGTTGACCGAGCCATCCGGATCCGCGACGGCCTGATAGGTGACGACGATGCCCGTCGGGTTGAGAACCAGCCGGCCCCGGGCGTCGATCAACTGGCAATCAATCACATTGTAGGGCGGCAGGATGGAGAACACCGAGTAATCATCATCCATGCAGTGCATGCCAAGATTGTTCCAGCCGATGAGCGTCTGCGCCGCGGCGGTGGTGGCCAGGCCAAGCAGAAGGGCGAAGGGTTTCATCGAAGCGAAGGTTTTGATTTCGTCAGGGTTTACGCAGGCGGAAGAGAGAGACCGTGTCGAAAATATTGATGCAGCCGTAAGCGCTGCTCGCGCGGGCGGAGCCGGCGGGCAGCGGAACGAGGCAGGGGTCTCGAACATTCACACCCGCTTTCCTAGGTCGGAATGGCAGGATATGCGAAGTCTTTTAGAATAAGAAATTTCTTATCAAAGCAGGCATTGATCCTGGCGCTTTCATGGGGATAATTGAGCCATTCTTATGACAAAACGCACACTCCCAATCCTCTGCACTTCCCTCTCCATGCTGGCATTCGCCCATGCCGCCACGCTGGACGTGGACAAGGGAAAAAGCCGCATCCAGGTGGACGCCAAGGCCACCGGCCACAATTTCACCGGCACGCTCAAGGACTACACAGCGAGTGTTTCCGGCGATGCCACATCCCTCAAGCCGGAGGGCTTCGAACTGAAGTGGAACTTCAAGGATCTTGATACCGACGACGCGAAGCGCGACAAGCAGATGATCGAGTGGCTCGGCGGCGGCAGCCCGAAGGGGTCCTTCAAGTTCACCAAGGCATGGACCGGCAAGGACGGCATGCGGCAGGGATCGGGCACGCTGACCATCAACGGCGTGTCCAAAACCGTGACCTTCCCCTACAGCGCCAAAAAAGACGGCGATTGGGTGACCATCACCGGCAAGGTGTCCATGGACTATCAGAATTTCAGCCTGCCGATCATCCGCGCGATGGCGGTGATGACCGTGGACCCGAAACTCGTCGTGCGCTTCCACGTCGTTGGCAGAGTGAAGTGATCTGAAATCTTTTCCAACAACTGATATGACACCTGAATCATGGTGGAAACGGCGCGCCGGCTGTGCGAGGGCGCTGATGGCCGGCAGTTTCGCCAATGGCATGGGGTCGATGGATCGTGTGGAACCACGATTGGCGGCGGCGCTGGGCGACATCCTCGCGCGGCCGGGCTCGATGGTGAGGGCGGTGACCGCTTATCTGATCGGCATTGAAATGGGCGTGGCGGAAGAGGCCGCCCGCGCGGTGGCCTGCGGCATCGAGTATCTGCACACCGCGTCGCTGGTGTTTGATGATCTACCGGCGATGGATGACGCCCGCACACGGCGCGGTGCGGCCTGCCCGCACGTGGTGCATGGCGAGGCGGTGGCGAT
>JBGSUP010000163.1:0-2930 GCA_041753485.1 Akkermansiaceae bacterium | reverse complement strand
GAACGTGGCACTCTACCGCCGGCTGCGGATCGTCATCGGCGGTCTGACGCTCGGTTTCTGCGCGCTTGCCTTCGCCGACATCGGCGGCTGGGTGTCGGCCGGACTTGCGCGGGCTGCGCTGTGGCCGCAGTTCGCGCCATCATTGTTAGGGTTGTTCCAGGGTGCCGGCTGGATTGCTGCGGGCAGTCTTGCGGTGATCGTGCTGACGCTGGTGTTCGGCCGGGTTTACTGTGCGATGTTGTGCCCGCTGGGTGTGCTGATGGATTTCTCGGCATGGCTTGCGCGGCGCAGCGGGAAAAAGCGCAAGCTGCCCTACCGCCCGGGGAAGACTTGGATCCGCGCACTGGTGGTTGCCGTCTGCGCCGCCGGTCTGATCGCCGGAACCGCCCTGCCGCTGGCCTTCCTGGATCCCTTCAGCCTATTCGGAAAAATCACCGCCGCCACCCTGCGGCCGTTGCTCGGCTGGATCAATCACGGGATAGCCGCCACCGAGCTGATCAATCCCGTCGATGTCTCGCCGGTGGCGTGGACCTCGGCCGGCGTGGCAACCGGGGCATTGCTGTTAGTTGTTGGTTTCGCCGTGCTGCGCGGGCGTTTGTGGTGCAACACCGTCTGCCCGGTCGGCGCGGTGCTGGGTTTTTTGTCGAAACACGCCTTGTTCCGCCTGCGAATCGCCGACGCGGCCTGCATCGGCTGCTCGATGTGCGAACGTGTCTGCCCGGCGCAGTGCATCGACTTCCGCAGGCACCAAATCGACCATTCGCGCTGTGTGATGTGCCTCGACTGCGTGACCTCGTGCAAGCGCAGCGGAATCTCACTCGGGCGTGCTTTCCGCCGCGGGAAGCACGCTCCCGTCCATCCGGTGGAGCCCCGCCCCGGATCCCCGCCGCTCAGCGCAAGCCGTCGCCTGTTCCTCGCATCCGCCATCACCCTTCCCACCGCGGTCTTTGCCGATGGAGGCCGTGGAAAGGGCCATGGCGGCGGAGGCGGGCATGGCCAGGCATGTCGTGGCGGCCTGAACCAGCGCAACAAGCGCGCGGTGCTGCCGCCCGGGGCGATATCGCTCGCTCATTTCCAAAGTCACTGCACCGCCTGTCACCTGTGCGTGGCGAATTGTCCCGACCAGGTCCTGCGGCCGTCGATCACTCAGCATGGACTCGCCGGTTTTCTCCAACCCTATCAGGACTTCGAAGTCGCGTTCTGCTCCTATAACTGCTCGAACTGCTCGCAAATCTGCCCGACCGGCGCGATCCAGCGTCTCACTGTTGAGCAGCGGCGGCGCGTCCGCACCGGCCTCGCCGAATTTTTCCGCGGCCGCTGCATCGTCAAGACCAAGGGCACCGCGTGTGGTGCCTGCTCGGAGCACTGCCCGACCCAGGCCGTCCGCATGGTGCCGTGGAAAAACGGACTCACCATCCCGGAGGTCGATCCGGATTTGTGTATCGGTTGCGGCGGTTGCGAATTCATCTGCCCGGTGCGCCCGGACAAGGCGATCGTCGTCAATGGCCTGCTAGTCCACGAAAGCGCCGAGAAGGTCGTGCTCGGGCAGGAAAACACTGTCCGCAAGATGGAGGAGGAGTTTCCTTTCTGAAAACTTGCCTCGCACCATCGCTGAAATACCTCACCTTCCACCGCAACATCTGCCGCAAGCCCACATGCCCCGTTGCTGGAACAACCTGTTCCAGTCCGTCGAAGGAACAACCTGTTTCTTCTTTTTAATTATTTTTGTCTCTTGTAATTTTTTGTTCGTCGCGCAGCCGGGGGCATCGCGAATTGACATCACCGCCCGCAGCCTTATGCGTTGGAGCCTTGAATACGTCTCGCATCCCCCTTCTTTTGATCTCGGCAGCCCTTTGTTTTGCCATCGGAAAGCCGCAGGCGGGGGCCGGTGGCGTGACCGTCATCACCCATGGATTCAACAGTAACGTGGAGAGCTGGATCATCCCGATGGCGGTGGACATGGAGAATCATCCGGGCGTTCCGGGCGCTCAGACCGGCTGTTACAGGCTCAAGGTTTCGTCCACCTCCTCCCCCGCGACGATGACCCGGCTGGCCGGGACCGCCCCGACGATCTCGGACTCCGGAGAGGTTTTCATCAAACTCGACTGGTCCGACGTGGACGGCTTGTTTCAAGCATCCACCACGCAGGTGGCGCAACGCGCGGTGAACGCCTTGCTCGACTCACTGCTCACGCCGGATACCGGAGGCCGCCCGCTTGCCGAGCTGCCGCTGCACCTCGTCGGCCATAGCCGCGGTGCCTCCGTGGTCACGGAAATGGCCCGCCTGTTAGGACAGCAGGGAGTCTGGGTGGATCAGGTGACCACACTGGATCCACAGGCTCCCTCCATACTCTTCAGCGATCCAAGCGTAAGCATCTGGGAGAACGTTCTCTATGCCGACAATTTTTGGCAGAATATCAGCGGTGAGTCCATCACCGGAATATCTCTCACCGGAGCCTACAACCGCCGTCTGCTTTCCCTCCCCGGCGGATATGCCTCCGCCCACAGCGACGTGCATCTCTGGTATCACGGCACGGTCACCCCCGCCACCCCGCTAACCGCCGATGGCGCGACAATTCACGCAACCGAGCGTGCTTCCTGGTGGACCACTGACGAGGCGCAAGGCGCGCTCGCCGGTTATTACTACAGCCGGATCGGCGGCGGAGACCGCTTGTCCCCGGCCACGCCGGCCGGCGTGGGAACTGATAGAATCCGCGATGGCTTCAACGGCATCTGGGACCTCGGCGGCGACCCCGCGTCAAACCGTTTCGCACTCTCAAGCAACAGCGGGCTGTGGCCAAACGTGATCCGTTGCCAGCGCCCGGACTCCGCACCCGTCATGCCGGGCGGCGCGTTCAATCTCGATCTCCACTATCAGGCCGGGGCCAGCGCTACCGGGAACGTGGCGCTGACCCTCATCCTCGATGCCGA
>JBGSUP010000162.1:0-6529 GCA_041753485.1 Akkermansiaceae bacterium | reverse complement strand
AGCGGGTGGTGCTGCCAGCCTCGCTGCCGGGCATCCTAACAGGCGTGATCCTTGCCATGGCCCGCGGTGCCGGCGAGGTGGCGCCCCTCATGCTGGTGGGCGTGGTGAAACTCGCGCCCTCGCTGCCGATCGACGACATCGCGCCCTTCATCCACCCGGAGCGCAAGTTCATGCACCTCGGTTTCCACATCTACGACCTCGGGTTCCAATCGCCCGATGCCGAGGCCGCCAAGCCGATCGTCTATGCCACCGCGCTGCTGCTCATCGTGGTGGTGGTGACGCTCAACCTCACCGCCATCCTGATTCGCAACCGCCTCAAGAGGCGCTTCGCTGTCAGCAGCTTCTAACCAGAAGAATTGAAAAACGAAGCGCAGATGAACGCAGATGAACGCAGATTGAGACTTGGAACGGTTTCCGGCATCAACGGTGGTGGAGGCCCTTCAAATCCACGTCCAGACGTGTCCATCTGCGGTTCGTTATTCTTCACGCATTGACATGCCATCCGCCCCTCCAGAATCCCGTCCCGACCTCATCCGCGTGGAAAACTTCAGTTTCCACTACGGTGAGAAGCAGGCGATCTTTGACATCGACATGGCCATCCCGGAGCACCGGGTGACCGCCTTGATCGGTCCCTCGGGTTGCGGAAAATCCACCCTGCTGCGCAACATGAACCGCATGAACGACCTCATCGAGGGCGTCCGCCACGAGGGCGATATCCGCTTGAATGGCACCAGCCTTTACGACCCCTCCGTCGAGGTGATCTCGCTGCGCAAGCGCGTCGGCATGGTGTTCCAGAAATACAATCCCTTCGCCAAGTCGATCTACGAAAACGTGGTCTTCAGCCTGCGGGTCGCCGGTCGCTCGAAGAAATCCGAGCTCGACGAGACCGTGGAGCGGTCGCTCGCTGCGGCCGCGCTGTGGGACGAGGTGAAGGACCGCCTGCACGAATCCGCGTTCGGGCTTTCCGGCGGCCAGCAGCAGCGGCTGTGCATCGCCCGCGCCATCGCGAACCAGCCGGAGATCCTGTTGATGGACGAGCCCTGCGCCGCGCTGGACCCGCTGGCCACGCTCAAGATCGAGGAGCTCATCACGAAATTGAAGCAACAGTTCACGATCGTCATCGTCACCCACAACATGGAGCAGGCGACCCGTTGTTCGGACCGCACCGCGTTTCTCTACATGGGACGCCTCGTTGAATATGGCGACACCCTCCAGGTGTTTGAGAAACCCGTCCAAGCCGAAACCGAGGCTTATGTCACCGGAAGGTTCAGTTGATATGAATTCCGCAAGCGACAAGCCGCAGCACGCCATTGAGGTCCGCGGGATGGACTTCAGTTATGGCGGGTCCCTGGCGCTGAAGAACCTGAATCTCGCGATTCCCCGCAATGAGATCACCGCCTTCATCGGCCCCTCGGGCTGCGGCAAGTCCACGCTGCTGCGCTGCTTCAACCGGATGAACGATTTCATTCCCGGCGCGAGGGTCACCCGCGGCGGCATCTGGATCGACGGCATCGAAATCCACAACCCGGAAGTCGACGGGGTGGAACTCCGGCGGCGGGTTGGCATGGTGTTCCAGAAATCCAATCCCTTTCCGCGCAGCATCTACGAGAATGTCGCCTACGGCCCGCGCATCCGGGGCCTGCGGCGGAAAAGCGTGCTGGATGGCATTGTCGAAAAAGCCCTGCGCGGGGCCGCGCTATGGGATGAGGTGAAGGACCGGCTGAATGAGAGCGCCTACGGGCTTTCGGGCGGCCAGCAGCAGCGCCTGTGCATTGCCCGCGCCACTGCGGTGGATCCGGAAATCATCCTGATGGACGAGCCCTGCTCGGCGCTCGATCCGCTGGCCACCGCGCGTGTCGAGGAATTGATTCTTGCGCTGCGGAAGAATTACACCATTGTCATAGTGACACATAACATGCAGCAGGCGTTGAGGGTTTCCGACCGCACGGCGTTTTTCTATCTCGGCGATCTCGTCGAATTCGATCTCACCGGGAAAATTTTCACCAATCCATCCGAACGGCGGACCGAAGACTACATTACTGGCCGTTTTGGCTGAAGAAACAGGAATTAAAGACACCGGATGAGGAACCAGCAACACTTTCACGCCTCACAGGCACAGGCAATGCGTGCCTGTGAACCGCTTGTGTCTTGAATTTTGAATCTCTCACCACCATGCCAACACCCCACATTCTCCATGACTTCGATCAGGCCATTTCAACCCTGCGTGGCGAGGTGATCTTGATGGCCGGCAAGGCGCGCCACAATCTGGAGCGGGCGGTCCGCTCCCTGTTGGAGCGCAATCCGGAGCTCGCCAACGCGGTGATCGCCGATGATGACGAGGTGGACGAGCACGAGCGCCGCATCGACCAGCTCGGCATGGAGATCCTGGTCCGCTTCCACCCGATGGCCACCGACCTGCGGCTGGTGGTTTCCTCGATGAAAATCTCGATGAACCTGGAGCGTATCTCGGATCACGCCACCAGCATCGCCAAGCGGGCGAGGAAAATGAGCGCTGGCTACGAACTGCAGGACACCACGCTCATCGAGCCGCTTTATACCCTGGCGGACCATCTTTTGCGCGATGCCATTTCCGCCTACAGCGATCACAATGCGGTGCTTGGTGCCTCGTTGCACGTGCGCGACAAGGAGCTCGACCGCATCCACAAGGAAGCCACCGCCACCTTCGGGGCCCGCATTGAGCAGAGCAATGGTCGCAGTCAGGACTACCTGCACCTGATCCTGGTGGTGCGCTCGCTGGAGCGCGTCGGCGATCTCGCCGTCAACATCGGGGAGGATGCCGTGTTTCTCGAAGCCGCCCGCGATCTGCGCCATGAAAGTGACCGCGAGCTTGCCTGAGTTGCCTGCGGGGATTTGAAGAGTGGGGGGACGTCACAGATCGGGATAACCGCGGCAGCACCGGTTGCTTGTCGGAATGGCTGCGTTGGCACAGGCTCGGCTTTGCATCGTCGAACGGGATCGTCCTGACCACGCGGCCTGCGAAACAATCACTTGAGCCATGAAAACCTTGAATTCCCACCCGCGCCGGGATTTTCTCCGCCAGGCGGGCGCTGTGGCTGCGCTCGGCGCGCTCGGGCCGCTGGCCCGTGCCGCGGAGATCACCGATGGCTTGACCGCAGCTGCGGAAATCCGCGAGCTGCACCCGTGCGGCGCGACCGCTGATGGGGGGCGGAATTCCGGCAAGTCTCAAGGAGATCCTCGGCACCACCCATTACGACGGCCGCTATCGCCTGACGGACAAGCCCTACCTTGTGGAGGGTGCGGAAAAAATCCACGAACTTGGCATGGGCGTGGGGAAGTTCTGGCTGCATGAGGACAAGCTGCCCGGATATTCCTATGGCAGCGAGTGGGGCAAGGTGCTTGACGGCGGTCTGGTCGGGGTGCTGCGCCATCCGTATTTCCGTGAGGCGCTGGAGCTGCCGTTCCGCACGGTGATCTTCGAGGTTTTCCCGCTGGTGGGGGAAAAGGCCACGTTTTTCGCTGGAGAAAACGATTTTGCCGATGAGGAACGCCAGTTCCATGCGGTGGCCAGCCACTTGTTCCAGACGGATGCGCGCCGGGACATGAACTTCATTCTGCAGCATTGGGAGGGCGATTGGATGCTGCGCCGCGAGGAGGGCGGCACCTGGGGCGATGTGCCGGCCGCCGAGGTGGACCGCCAGTGTGACGCATTCATCCGTTTTCTAACAGCCCGCCAGCGGGGGGTGGACCGCGCACGCGCCGAACACGGCGGAAAATCGCGCTGCAAGGTTTGGCACGCCGCCGAGGTCAACCGCGTTTGGGACAGCGCCAAGGGCCTGCCCACCCTCACCAACCGCGTGCTGCCGCATGTGGTTCTCGATCTGGTCTCATGGTCCAGCTACGATGGCATGGCCGATGAGGTGGCCACCTGGCAGGGCATCGAGCTGATTCGCAAACACATGCGGCCGAGCCCGACCTTCGGCGACAAGGCCGTGTATGTCGGCGAGATCGGCAAACCGGAGCGCGGCGCGAGTCCGGCCGAAATCACCGCGTTCTGGGACCGTGCCATGGGCGTGTTTCTCGCCATGGAAATCCCGTGGATTGTCCACTGGGAACTAGACTGCAATGAACCGGCCGACGGCACGAAACCCGACCGCCGCCTGCGCAAGGAGGAGGAAATGCGCGGCTTCTGGTGGCTCAAACCGGACGGCAAGCCCGGCCATGGCGGCACCTACCTCGGCAAGTTGCTGGCCCACGCCGGAGGCAAGTTGCCGACCTAGGCCGCCATGGTGGCGGCCGTGGATGGAATTCAGCGCGTTGCGATCACCTCGACGGTGAAACCCTTCAAATATCCGGTTTCCGGAATGGTGATGAGCACCGGATGGTCCGCGCGCTGCGAGTGCCCGGCGATGAGCCGCAGCGACTTTTTCGCGTCCACCGAGGCGTCGGCCAGGTTTTCAAGGAACAACTCGCGGGACGCGTGGTGGGAGCAGCAGAAGGTGGAGAGGATGCCGCCTTTTTCTAACAACTTAAGCGAGCGCAAGTGGATTTCCTTGTAGCCGCGCATCGCGTCCATGAGCGTCTTCTTGTTGCGGGTGAAACTCGGCGGATCGAGGATGATGAGGTCGTATTCCGGTTCGGCGTGTTTGAGGAAATCAAAGACATTGTGTTCGAGCACCTCGATTTCGAGTCCGTTGAGTTGCGCGTTGCGGCGCGCGGCCTCGCAGGCGGTGGCGGAAACATCCACGGCGGTGACTTTGGCGGCGCCGGCCCTGGCGCAGGCCAGCGCGAATCCTCCCTGGTTGGTGAAACAATCGAGCACGCGTTTGCCCTTGGCGAGCTTGGCGACCTCGGCGTGCGATTGGAGTTGGTCGAGATAGAGACCGGTTTTCTGGCCGTCGAAGAGTTCGATCTCGAAGTCGAGCCCGTTCGCGCGCACGACGAAAGGCCCGGGGTTTTCGCCGTGGAGCATCTCGATGCCGGGTTCCATACCCTCGGCCTTGCGGAAGGGCGAATCGTTGCGCAGGACGATGGATTCCGGCGCGAGCAGGGCCACAAGCGCGTCGCGGATGAGCTCCTTGCGCTGGTCCATCGCCAGCGTGAGCGTCTGCACCGAAAGGTGCGCGCCATAGCGATCCACGATCAGGCCGGGCATGCCGTCGGACTCGCTCCAGACGAGCCGGCACAGCGTTTCATCCACGCCGCAGCGCTGGCGGTATTCCATCGCCTGGCGGATGCGGCGGGTGAAGAAATCCAGATCGAGGTCCTGGCGGCGGCGGGAGAACCTCCGCGCGACGATTTGCGACAGCGGATTGTAAATCGCCGATCCCAGCGGCCGGTCGCGGAAATCCTTGAGGGTGACGACATCACCGGGCTGCGGATCGCCGAAGGACTTGCGGATTTCCGCGGCGTAAACCCACTCGTGCCCGTGAAAAATACGTGCTCGCGGAGCGATGATGAGACCTGCCATGCCTGAAAGGGTGGGGTGGGCGAACTTGGTTTGTCCAATGTCAATTTGCCATGAGTCGCGAAGACAGCCAACTGACCATCGGCGGGCGACGTTCCTCTTGTGAGCTGGCGCTGCACCGCCGGGGCAGCATGCCAAAGGAAAGCGAAAGACCAGCCCAAAGCCGGACCGAACCGGCATTCCCTTGGCATCAAGCTTGCTCGATTCTTTGGCATGCTCTCTTAGCGAGGGAGCGCTACCTGCCCTCCATCACCGCCCCGCTCCAAACCGTGGCGGTGCTTTGCAAGCGCCCGGCCCGGAATCTTTCCAAACTCCGTTTCCTGCTGCGGGGAATTTTTTTGTGCATCCCAGTGGCTGACGCCACCGGCTAATTTCCATTGGCCCTCCGGGCCGTCAATGCATGCGAGCGGAGCAGCGTTGGGTCAGGACTAAATTTCTTTGGAAGTCGCAAAGGTTGTCCGTCGAATTCGCAGAGCCACTGCGCATCTCTGTTCGCCAAAGAGGCGTCTGGCAACTTCCCGGTCTTCCTCCGAATCAAGGTCGAGCACCGGCGTCTGCAATACTCTAGCGACGCGAAAGGCCCAGTAATCCACAACCCACCGGTCTGCTAGAAAAGCGAAGTCATGGCCTTCGCAAAGAGTGCCGCCAATCGTAGCTGCGGGATTTGTCTTTGACCAATAGCCCATAACCGCACCGTCAAACTCACGTGCAATCCGCGTCGCGCTGCTGACGCAAACCGCGCAATGACTTTCATCAGCGAATTTCCAAACGCCTTCTTCCTCATCATAGGATTCTTCCCCGATGAGTGCCTCGACAAACCGGTCAAGGCTATGGCGCGAGGCAGACATTGAATTTACTCCAAAGAGTGGGATCTTCGCGAAGAACGTTAGCAGCCCCTCTTTATCGGGATGGAAAGCCGGATCTTTCGGCAGGAGCAGGGATTTTCCTGATAGATCGGCGAGTTCCCTTTCGCCGTTGGAGCGGCGGGGATCGAGGATTTAGCAGACGTGCCAGTGGAGGGAGTGGAATGACTCACTCCGGCGCGTCGGTCGGGCGGCTGGGCGGTTCGTAAAGCGGGCGGGG
>JBGSUP010000161.1:0-4470 GCA_041753485.1 Akkermansiaceae bacterium | reverse complement strand
TTCCAGCGGCGTGATGCTTGCCATGAGCAGCGGCCGGGAGGGCGCGCGAGTGGTGGACGCCGCGCTGGCATCCGGCCGGGCGATGACCCGCGCGATGCGTGGTTACGAAAAGCGGACGTGGCGGAACGTCGGGCTCTATTGGCGGTTCATCGAGAATTTCTATCAACTGCATTTCGCACAGCTCTTCTTCCAGCCAGTGAACAAGCACCGCATGGTTTGCGCGATCAACTCGGTGCTCGCCGGCCGCACCGAGCTGACCCTCGCCATCCGCTGGCGGCTCCATGCGTTCTTCTTCCTCGCCTGGCTGAACCGGCATGTGCCGGTGGTCAAACGCATCCCGGTGAGGTGAAACACGCCGGATGCGATTACTTGGCGAGCATGTCGTGAAAAACCTCGATTTTCGCGCTTTCGAAGCGGCGCAGGGCATCGCGGTATTGGCTGATGGCCTGTTGGCGCTTCACCGCCTCAAGCGCGGCGAGGACCTCGGGTTCCGCTTCTTCGAAGGTCCGGGGAGTGGCGGGTAGGCGCGCGGTGACCTCGATGAGGTGCCAGCCGAGACTGCTGCGGACGAGCGAGGGTTTTCGCAGCGGCAGGGAGAAGACCGCCGCCGCAAGACCCGCAGGCAGGCGCTCGCGGGTCATCCAGCCGAGTTCTCCACCCTTGTCCTTGGTCGCCGGATCGTCGCTGAGCTCGCGGGCAAGGGTGGCGAAGTCCCTCTTGCCGCTGGTGAGATCGGCGAGCGCCGCACCGAGCGCGGTTTTCGCTTCCTCTGGCACCCGGTCGAGCGTGGCCATGAACACGTGCCGGACCTCGGCGCGTCCCGGCGTGGCGAGGTGGCTCTGGTTTTCAGCGAACCAGGCGCGTGCCTCATCCCCGGTCACCCGCGAGATCGGGCCGATGCGCATGAGCACGTATTTTTCCTGCTGGATGCGTGCCGCGAGGCGCTCGCGGAGCTCGCGCTCGCTGGCGATGCCCTGGGATTTCATCGCGTTCTCCATG
The DNA here is from genome assembly GCA_041753485.1 of Akkermansiaceae bacterium. Classification (GTDB taxonomy): domain Bacteria; phylum Verrucomicrobiota; class Verrucomicrobiia; order Verrucomicrobiales; family Akkermansiaceae; genus Luteolibacter. Next base: position 3,471 of record JBGSUP010000161.1, on the reverse strand, counting down.
GCACCCTTGGTTTCGAAACGGCCGACAAGGCGCCGCAACCGGTCGTTGATTTCCTCGTCGGCGACTTTGAGTTGCGGGGCGTTGGCCTTGGCTTTGACGCGCAGCAACTCGTGGTCGATGAGTTCGTCGAGCGCGGCGTAGCGCAGGGTCTTGAGGTTTTCCGGGGTGAGATCGGCGGATTTTTTACCTTCGAGCCACAGCCGTTCGTGAACGGCGCGATCCAGCTGGCTGCGGGTGATCTGGAGATTGAAGACGCGGGCGACCACGCCCCGGTTCTTGGCGGCGGCGATGGCCTCCGGGCTGGCCGGGTTGGCGAGTTGGATTTTCCGCCGGAGCGGACCGTGGAACAGGAACAAGTCACCGGCGATCCAGGCGATCACCAGCCCGTAGAGCGCAAGACGCAGGGAAAATTTGGCGAGCGGAGACATGGCGGGCTTGCGGAGTGACGTGCGTGTGGTCACCCGGATGGGTGCTGATGGGAAGCCGAAATTTTCCGCGGCACCGCAGTTGTTGTCCGGTTTTTGCGCTTTCCGCAATGGGGGTGCGTGTCCTAGGGTGTAGCCGTGTTGCAGATTGTTTTCAACGAAATCAGCGCGGCGGAGCTGTCCGGGCTCGGAACCTTGGAGCAACTCGAGCTGTTGGAGGAATTCAAAGTGGGCAAGGAGGACCTGGAGAACCTGAGTGGCGAGCGTTTCGGCAAGATCGAGCGCGACGGACGGATCTTGTATCGATTCAGGGCGAAGGATTACCGGTTTTACTTCGAAGTGAAAGAAGGCGCGGTGGTAGTGCACCGGGTGCTGCACCGAGGGACCTTTTCGGATTTCCTGTTCCGTTCAAAAATGCCCGTAGCCGAGGATGAGGCGCTCGCGGGATCCAAACACTTCTGGAAGCTCATCGACGAAGGCCGCAACGCGCGGCGGATGTGAGTTGTTTGCAATCGGCCCGCGACCGATAAAAACGCTGGTTGAAAAAACCTCCAGCGCTGTCTCCGCGGGAGAAAGCTGGCAGAGCAGTGTCGGGTTTTCCACGCAGGGAAAGGTTTTTGAGGTCCTCGCGCGCGGCCATGGCGGGAGGGTGAAAATCCACGGCCCGACGTCGATTCGAAAAAAGCCGCCCGGCGGAAACCCTTGCGTCATGCGCCGGGTGGTTTCTCCCGGATTTCCTCCACCGGCTGGTCATCTGTCACCCAGCTCACCGCCAGGCGGCGGATGATTTCAAAGACCTGCGATTTCCTCCTCCCCATGCGGTCTCCGGGCAGGAGCCTGCGGCGCGGAACCCCACGTTGTTGCTTTCGTTCGTGGAGTTGTGGTTGTTGAGGTTCGACGATGCGAGGTTGCCGGACTTGTTGTTCCAGTTGCCGCCGCAGAGCAGCCGCGACTCACCCGCCGTATGTTGCCCGGTCATCCCGCCTGCGATTCAAGGCCCCGGCACCGCCCGGCGCAAGCCCCGGCTTTGGGCGTGCGCCGCGTGGGCGATCCAAGCCCGCACCGAGGTGGTCAGGTCTTCCACATCGCGTCGTATGTCTGCGTGCGGCGGCAGCCTTGTTGGCGCGAGTGGTCGTTCGTCCTGGCGAGAAATTCGCCGCCAATGGAAAGGCGGATCGCTTCGCACGCACGAAGCCGTTTCTCACGATGGGCAGGGGCGAGATCCCACATGCCTCGGCCGCGGCGGACTTGTCGATGGCTGAAGGCGCGCTGCGCGTGGCGGTGCATCGCTTGCGGAAGCGTTACCGCGAGCTGTTGAGGGAGAAAGTCGCCCACACGCTGTCCGGTCCGGCGATGGTGGAGGAGGAGATGCAGGTGCTGTTAGGGGCGTTCGGGTGAGGAACATCCGGGGCGGGGAGTTCCAAAAGAAACCGGATTTTGTAGGTGCGTCATGCGGTTGAGGAAAGGCACAATGCAGCCGTGCCTGTAGCACTTCATATTCCGCCCGTGGATGGAAGATCGTTGCGGATTCATCGGACGAATCGTCCGGCTTTTCGTGGCGCGGCAGGTCGCAGGGCCGCGATGGCCGGGGTGGAACGGAAGCAGCGGGACATCGAGGCATTAATGCACACGATGGTGACCTGCGGCACGCTGTGGGCAGGCTTCTGGTTTCAGTTCGTGATCGGTGTTTTTTATAACATCCCCGCCATGCACTGGTTGTCGCGGCGTAATTGGTTTGCGCCGCATGTCGAATTCTATCTTCCCGTTGATGCGCCCCTATCCATTCCACTAGCCGAAAGCTTCGCATGGCTCTCGGTGTTTGGATCCTTGCTGGCGCTGGTGGGCGTTTGGTACTGGACGCGCGGCGCGCGAGGCCGGTGGAGGATGCGGATGTTGGTCGCGGGATTCGCGGGGTTTTTGTCCCTGTGGTCACTGGCCGCTTTGGCCGGGGAGGATGCGGCGTGGCAGTCTCTTGAGGATCGGCGCGTGGAGATCCAGCGGGACTTGCAGCAGGACCACCATGAGAATTGGCTCAGAGTGTTGAGGAGCGAGAAGGAGTGAATCGAACGGATGCTGGATATGCGTGCGAAGGGAGAGTGAGCGGGGGTCATTTTTCCTCCGCGCGTTGAATCTCCTCGATGTCGGCGAGGCTTTGGAGGCGTCCGGCGGTTTTTGGGCGACCATCAATTCGTTTTTGCCCAGAAAACGGATCAAAATACCGTCTTCCGCACCAATTGAGCGGGATTTCCAAGCCGTATCAAAATCCGATGTGCCATAGCGTGGTTGCGCGTAATGGATGATGGAAGCGGCCGGGGCAAGTTGGGAGATGCCCGGATTATTGCCGGGAAAGATAGGTGAGAGCCAGGTTCCGGTGCGGATGGTTCGCGAGTTCCGCATGAAGGAACTCAAGGTGGGCGAGGATTTCAGGCCCGAGAGCGGATCGCAAACGCTCGTCATAGGTTGCCTGTGCCCGCTCGCTGCGGACCTGCTTCTGCCATGGAGCGGTGAAGACCAGATGGATCTCGTCATGGAAATTCCGCTGGCGCAGCGCATCCCACTCGCCGGCATCGAGCCAGATTCCGCCGGTGATCGAGCGGTTGATGGCAAACGCGAAACCATGGCCGACCTTGTAGCGTTGCATGACAGTCCCGGATTCAGGACAGATCAAGGCGACGGTTGAATCCGATTCGGATTCCTCCACGGGCTCGGTTTCCGGTAGTTGTGGCAGACGCGCGGGCTGTTTCGCCAGCCACTTCATGTAGCTGGCGGAGGAGATGTACTGGCCGCCGGAATCCGGACAATGGAAGACTTCCAGTCCCTGATCGAGAGCGACCTTGGACATGGGCTTGCCGGTGATTGGGCTTTTGATGATTTGCATGGTGACGGAAGTGGCGGCGAACCTGGACTTGGAAGAGTGGGCGGGGTGCCCACGCTCCTTGATTACCCCAGAATCTGCGCGAGAACGTAGGGCAGGATGCCGCCGGCGCGGTAGTAGTCCTTTTCCACCGGGGTATCGATGCGGACGACGACGGGGATGTCGAAACTC
>JBGSUP010000160.1:0-4074 GCA_041753485.1 Akkermansiaceae bacterium | reverse complement strand
GGGCGCTGGCGCGGCATTTCCACCACTCGGGCGAGGCACCGGGAAAACATGACTCGATCGAAGGACTGGAGTTCATCGAAAAATGCGTGGTCGCCGACCAGTCGCCGATCGGCCGCAGCCCGCGCTCGAACCCGGCCACCTTCACCGGTGCGTTCGATCTGATCCGCGAGTTGTTCTCCAAGCTGCCGCTCTCCAAACAGCGCGGCTACGGCGCCGGGCGCTTCAGTTTCAACGCGGCCGGCGGCCGCTGCGAACGCTGCCAGGGAAATGGCCGGCTCAAAATCGAGATGCACTTCCTGCCGGACGCCTGGGTCCCCTGCCCCGCATGTGGCGGACGGCGCTTCAACCGAGAAACGCTCGAAGCGACCTACAAGGGGAAATCCATCTCCGATGTGCTCGAACTTCAAGTCAGCGAGGCGCTGGCGCTTTTCCGCCCGATCCCGAAGCTGCGCCATATCCTCGCCACGCTCGAGGAACTCGGCCTCGGCTACCTGAAACTCGGCCAGCCCGCCAACACGCTCTCCGGCGGCGAGGCCCAGCGTCTCAAGCTCGCCGTGGAACTCGCCCGCCCGCAGGCACCGCACACGCTCTATCTCTTCGACGAACCCACCACCGGCCTGCACTTCGGCGATGTCCGCAGGCTGTTAGACGCCTTCCTCCGCCTGCGCGACGCCGGCCACAGCGTGCTGGTCGTGGAACACCACCTCGATGTGATCGCCGCCGCCGACTGGGTGATCGAACTCGGCCCCGGCGGTGGCGATCGCGGGGGAAACCTGGTGGCCGCCGGAAACCCGGAAACCGTCCGCAAGATGGCTGTTTCGCCCACAGGCAGGGCGCTGAATCGACACGGCTTGATCTGAACGCCTGTCTTCAAAATGGCGAATAGTCGTCTCGGCTGTGATGGAAATCGGGCTTCCAGCCTGATTCTACCGCAGAATGCAGGCCTGAGCGGGTCCCCGGGAGCAGTCGCATCCCGCTTGCACGCCACCCTGCAACCGGATTCAGGCCTGCCGCGATCAACGCATAGCCGACGCCCGGCGCAGGCGGTCCATGATGGCGACGCCGAGGCCGGTCTCGCTGACAGGTTCGGCGATGATCGCGTCGAGCCCGGCTTCGTCAAGCAGGCGCATGACGTAAAACAGGCGGATGGCGGCCTCGACGAGCTTGCCGCTGCCGGGGCTGAGGGATTCGACGGTTTCCCAGTCGTGCAGGGTGACGTAGGGGTTGTCGTCCTCGCCGCGGTAGCTGAGCAGGCCGTATTTTTTGCCGGGTTCCGGTTTGAAATGCTCCGGTTTTTCTAACAAAACGAGCGGAGTGAGTGGCGCATAGTGGCTGGGCAGTTGGCCGGGCGCGTGCGGGAGATCGCCGGGTTTTTCCTTCACCTTCTCCACCTTGCCGAAGTCCTGGAGTTGTTCCCTGGTGACCGGCCCGGCGCGATGGAGGTGGAAGATGGGTTTCTTTCCCTCGCGTGGTTCGATGGAGATGATGGTGCTTTCCACGCCCTCGGAGCAGGCCCCGGCATCGACGATGAGCGGGATGCGACCGCCGAGTTCCTTCATCACGGCGGAGGCGGAGGTGGGTGAAATCCGGCCAAAGCGGTTGGCGCTGGGAGCGGCGATCGGTTTTCCGAGTTCCTTGTTGATCGCGCGGAAAACCGGGTGCGCGCTTTGTCTCACCGCGACGGTCGGCAAACCGCTGGTCACGAGATCCGGAACATCCGGGTGCTTCGGCAGGATCAGCGTGAGCGGCCCCGGCCAGAAGGCGGAGACGAGTTTGTTCACCGTTTCCGCGATGGCATCCGGCACGATGGCGACGTTGTTCAAATCGCCGCGCGAGGCGATGTGGACGATGAGCGGATCAAACGACGGGCGCTCCTTGGCGGCGAAGACCTTGGCGACCGCCGCAGGATTCAGGGCATCGGCGGCGAGACCATAAACGGTCTCGGTCGGCAAAGCGACGATTTCGCCAGCACGAAGGAGCGCACAGGCCTCGCGGACGGCTTCTATCATCTCGTCATCGGCGGCTTGGACGATTCGGGGTTCGGGCACGTCTGGAGACTGCCAAATGCCGCGGCGCGAGTCGAAGCCCGAATTTTAAAATCACGCGGCCTGCTTGCCACTCACGATCATTTGCAGGCGATCGAGCACGGCCATGAAGCGCGCGTGGGCGTCCGTCGGGTCGAGATACGGCATGTGCGGCGACTGGCAGGTGCCATCGACCGTGTCCTTGGTGGACATCCACTGGAAGTGATTCGAGGTCTGCATTTTGGCCCAGATGTGGAGTAGTTCCGGGTCCTTGGTGGCGAGCACTTCCTTTTCCAAGGCGTGGATCCGGTAGATCGCCTCGCGCTGCATCGGGTTCTCCGCCCACGCGGAAAGGTCGCGTTCGGCATCGGTCCAGGAGCTGAGCAGGCGGCAGGGATATTCGCAGGATGCGCGATAGAGATCCACCGCTTCGGAAGGAGTCACCCACTGCAGGCCGGCCTCCTCCACCGCATCGGGCAGGGCGTCCCAGAAGCCGAGGATTCCGGGGGCTCCGGAGGGATGGGTGCCGATGGTTTCGTAGCCCATGAAGAGATTGACCACATCGCCGGAAGTGCCGGCCAGCCATGTGGCGAACTTCTCCGGCGTGAGCGGATATTCGGGCCAGCGGGGATCGGAAAACCGGAATCCCAAATCGTCCGAAAGCGGGATATTGCGCAGCAGCGTCCGGATGCGGGCGGTCTCCGGCGCACGATACAGGAAATTGGGTGATCGGCCGTCGAGGTTCCGCTCCACGCCCTCGGCGATGATGCCGTCGAAGCCCATCGTTTCGACCTTGGCGGCGATGGCGTCGTTGTAGATCAGCTCGGTGTTGCGGAAAACCCGCGGCCTGACATGGAAGACCTGCTCGAGTTTTCCGAGATGAAGATCCACCTGCCGGTCGAACTCCTTGTTCGAGTGCATGAAAGCCAGCGAATGGTAATACGTCTCGGCGAGCAGTTCCACCCCGCCGCCAGCCACCAATTCCTGAAACGACTCGAGCAAGTCCGGCCGGTGGCGCTCCATTTGATCGATCGCCGTGCCGCTGATCGAGAGCGCCATGCGGAAACGCCCGGCATGCCTCGCTATCAGTTGTTTGAACATCCGGTTGGCAGGCAGATAACATTCGTCCGCCACGCGGCCGAGGATGGCGGCGTCCAGCGCAAGATCCTCGAAGCGCGCTCCGGTGCTTTGCCGAAGGACTTCGCGGGGAAGCAGGCGGTGCGGTTGATGCACCTGAAAGTAGAGACAGATATCAGGCATGGGTTTGGGACCAGGCGGATGAATGGCAGCCCGGCGGCTTGCCGCAGTCAGCTAAAGCAGGAGGCGGGCCAGAATCAAAGAACGACACGCCACTCCGGTCGTGACGGTTTTGTCACCACGCATCCGGGCGGGAAACTTGGCGCTTGGATGCCGCGGCGGAAAGCGCCAGCCTTCGGGTCATGCGCAGCAAGGCGGTTTCTTTATTGCAGGAATTGACCGAGGCCCACGCGGTTCCCGGCCATGAGGACGAGGTGCGGGCGATTTTTGTCGATGAACTGCAGGATTGTGGCGATTTTTCCACGGACCGCAACGGTTCGGTCTTCTGTGAAAGCGCCAACGCCGGGCCGCGCGTGATGGTGGCCGGCCACATGGATGAGGTGGGGTTTCTGGTGCAAAACATCACCCAGGACGGATTTCTGCAGTTTGTCGCCGTCGGCGGTTGGTGGGAGCACAACCTGCTCTCACAACGCGTCGAGGTCCTCACCCGCGGCGGTGGAAAAATCCTCGGGGTCGTCGCCTCGCGGCCGCCGCATTTCCTGCCTGAAAACCAACGCCGCCAGGTGATGTCCATCGACCAGATGTTCATCGATATTGGCGCGGACTCGCGCCGCCAGGTGGTGGAGGAGTTCGGCATCTCGCCGGGCGATCCGATCGCGCCCTGCGCCGCCTTCACCCCGATGGCGCGCGAAGACTATTTCATGGCCAAGGCCTTTGACAACCGCGTGGGCATGGCCGGCGTGATCCAGGCCGGCCAAATCCTGGCTCAGTCCATGCACCCGAACCGCCTGAT
>JBGSUP010000159.1:0-11162 GCA_041753485.1 Akkermansiaceae bacterium | reverse complement strand
ACCATGGCCAAACAAGCAGTAGGACTCCTCGAAACCCGCGGCCTCGCATGCCTCGTCGTCGGCGTTGACGCGATGCTCAAATCCGCAAACGTCGAACTCGTTGGCCCGATGAAACAAATCGGCAATGCACTTTGCAACGCGGTCGTCAGCGGCGATGTCGCAGCCGTCAAGGCCGCCATCGACTCCGGTGCCGCCGCCGCCGCCGCCGCCGGCGGTGAAGTCATCAGCGCCCACGTCATCGCCCGCCCGGACGATGCCATCGACGGCGTGCTCCCGAAAGAAACCGCCCGCGCTCCGCGCAAGTGATCCACCCGCAACGCAACCGCGGTTTCGTGAGAAGCCGCGGGCGCGGACATACCCGTTATCCCGATGTTCCTCGCTGAAGTCATTGGACAAGTCGTTTCGACCAAAAAGGACGAGCTCATGGTCGGCAGAAAGCTCCTGCTGCTCCGTCCCAAACTGGTGGACGAAAAGGACCCCGCCAGATTCAAGGATGGATCCAACACCATCGTCGCCATCGATACGGTGGGCGCTGGTGAGGGCGAACTCGTGATGTTCTGCCAGGGCAGCTCCGCCCGCGCCGCCCAGGGCCTCAAACTCATCCCGGTGGACGCCGCCATCGTCGCCATCATCGACCGCGTCGAAGTCCACGGCAAAACGCTCTACAAATCCGAATGAAGACCATCGATCCAGAACTTCTCCGCTCCGTTGTCGAATCCGTCGTCTCCCGGCTTGCCGCAGGCCAAGTCCAGACTCCGGCAGCACCGGCCCCAGCCGCCAGGGCCTCCTGTGGCTGCGGTTCGTCTTCCGGTGGCGTGCGCGGGGTGTTTAACTGTGTGGAAAAAGCCGCCCAAGCCGCCAATGATTCACACCTGAGGTTGAAGAAACTCGGCGTCGCCGGCCGTGCCAAGGTCATCGAGATCGTCAAGACGCTCTGTGTTTCCAACGCTGAGGCATGGGGTAAGTTCGAAATGGAGGAAACCAAGATCGGCCGCCTCGATCACAAAATCGGCAAGCTGCTCATCACCAAGAACGTCCCAGGCACTGAATGGCTCCAACCCTATGCCATGAGCGGCGATGGTGGCATCACGCTCGAGGAATACGCTCCCTTCGGTGTCATCGGTGCGATCCTTCCCGTCACCCATTCGGTTCCCACTCTCACTGGCAATGTCATCAACATGGTGGCAGCCGGCAACTCGATCGTCTTCAATCCGCATCCCGGCGGTGCCCGCAGCGCCGCCATGGCGGTTCGCGCCTACAACGAGGCGATTTTCCGCGAGATCGGCGTGGATAACATCATCACCACCATCGAGAGCCCCACGCTCGAATCCTTCGATGCGATCTGCAAGAATCCTTTGATCCCACTGCTTGCAATCACTGGTGGGCCGGCTGTCGTTGGAGCCGCCATGAAGTCCGGCAAGCGTGCGATCTGCGCCGGCCCCGGCAACCCGGTTGTCGTCGTCGATGAAACCGCCGATCTGGCCCGCGCCGCCCGCAATATCATCGAAGGCGGCGCGTTCGACAACAACCTGCTCTGCATCGGCGAGAAAGTCGTTTTCGTCGTCGGTTCCGTCTTCAACCGCTTCTGTGAAGAGCTCACCAAGGCCGGTGCCGCCCGCATCAACGCCCAGCAACTCGAAAACCTCACCGCTGCGGCTTTCACCATCAGACCCGGCGAAGGCGGTGGCTGCTCGCACGCCTCAGTCAACCGCGCCTTGGTCGGTGCGGATCCGAGTGTGCTGGCCCGGCATGCCGGGGCGGCCATCTCCGCCGGCACCCAGCTTCTCTTCGCTGAAACGGATGCCGATCATCCGTTCGTGCAGGAAGAACAAATGATGCCGATGATGCCCATCGTTTCCTGCCCGGACTTCGAAACCGCGGTGCGCCTCGCAAAACAAGCCGAGCACAACTACCGCCACTCGGCGATCATCCACACGCTGGATGTGAACCACATGACCTACATGGCCAGGGAAATGGACACCACCATCTTCGTTAAGAACGGTGCTTCCGTCGCCGGCCTTGGCCTCGGCGGTGAGGGCTATCTCTCCTACTCGATTGCCACCACCACTGGCGAAGGCATCACCACTCCCAAGACTTTCACCCGCGTCCGCCGCTGCGTGCTCGTCGAAAACCTCCGCATTATCTGAAGACAGAAGACTGAAGACTGGAATTTACCCAATCAATCGCCATCCAATGACAGCAAGATCACCATCATCACCAAGCTCGCTTCTCACCGGGGACCGCGCCTCGCTTGCGTCCGGTCTTCTGTCTTCTGTCTAATCATCTTTTGTCTTTCCCCACCATGATCCCCGCCCAAGTCGTCGGCCATGCGGTTAGCAGCCATGCGCATCCCTCTCTCAAGGGTTGCACAATGCTGCTCTGCCAGCCGCTCGGTTTCGGGGGATTGCCCGAGGGTGCGCCGATCGTCGCCATTGATCTCTTCGGTGCCGGGCTTCACTCGAAAGTCTTCGTCTCCACCGATGGCGTCGGGGCCCGCCATCTCGTCCACGACGAAAAATCACCGGTCAGAAACTTCATCCAAGGAGTCATCGATTGAAAATCAGACAGCATAACGCTCCGCTCCAGGACAGAAGATGAAAAATCCACTCTCCATAGACCCCATTGCCGGATTCACCGGATTTCCCGCCTTCTTATGTCTTCTGTCTCCGGATCTTCCGTCTCCATAACCATGCGTGTCGCTCAAGTCATCGGCAGGGTCACCCTGAACGTGCAAGACCCCTCCTTCAAGGGAGGACGCTGGCTGATGTGTAATCCGCTGAATGCCGGGAGTTTCAATTCCGCCTGCAAGCAGCCTGTGCCGCTTTCCAATCAGTTCTCCCTCGTCGCTTATGACAATCTGGGAGCTGGCGAAGGGGATATCGTCGGCATCGTCGAAGGTGCCGAGGCTACCGCTCCATTCGACTTCGACATTCCGATCGACGCCATCACCGTCGCCATTTTCGATTCACTTCATTACGAACCACCCACTTGATCCCCAACCACCGCACATCATGAGCAAGAAAGTCTATACCGGTGCCGACATTGAAGCACATTTCAAGGCCGGAAAATCCGCCCGAGACATCCCTGCGGGTGCCGTCCTCACCCCTTCCGCAAAGGACGTGCTCCGCGATGGCCTCGGAGCTGTCCGGGCTGGGGCCTCCCCGACTGTGGCGGCTTCCGCCGAGCCCGTCCTGCCTGATTATGAATACCACTGGACTCCCGGCAAAGACCCCAAAACTCCTGCGGAAATCGCTGCCTTCTTCCACTCGCCCGCAATCGTCGCCATCAAGGAGACCATGGTTGGCATCGGCAAGCGCATGTGGGCCCGCGAATACACCGATGGCAATGGCGGCAACCTCACCATCCGCGTGGGCGACAACCTTGTGCTCTGCACCCCCACTCTTGTAAGCAAGGGCTTCATGACCGTCGAGCAAATGTGCCTCGTGGACATGGAAGGCCGGCAACTCGCCGGGAAATTCAAGCGCACCTCCGAGTGCATGACTCACCTTGCCATCATGAAGCGCCAGCCCAAGGCTAAGGCCTGCTGCCACGCGCATCCGCCGCACGGCACCGCCTTCGCGGTCGCCGGTGTCCAGCCGCCGACATGCATGATTCCCGAAGCGGAGGTTTTCCTCGGTCAGATCGGCATGGCGGAATACCGCACGCCCGGCTCGCCTGCCAACGCCGAAGTCGTCGGCAACGCGGCCGTCGATCACATGGCCGTGCTCATGGTCAACCACGGTGTCATCACCTGGGGCAAGGACATCGAGGACGCCTATTGGAAAATGGAAAACGTCGAGTCCTACTGCAAAACCGTGTGGGTGGCATCCCAACTCAGGGGCGGCCAGCTCCTCACCATCACCGGTGGCCAGGCCAAGGAACTCATCAACCTGCGCAAAACCCTTGGCATGGATGACAAGCGTGCGAACTGGACCGAGTGCCAGCTTTGCGACAACTCGGACTTTCATCCCGGCACCGTCTGCCGCATCCCGGACCAGGCGGCCTCCGTCAGTGCTGGAGCTCCGAAACTCGATCCCGAGGCCGAAAAACTCGTGCAGGCGCTCACCGAGCAGATTCTTGCATCGATGAAGTAAGCTAGTTTACCCGATCAAATCGCCGATCGAACCGAAGTCCGGCGAGAACAGCCGCTTGTAGGTGCGCGCCGCATAACCGTCGGTCATGCCGGCCAGGAAATCACAGACCAGGCGCGCGCGGGTCGCCTCGTCGGGCGCGGCGGTGATTTCCGCCGCGGTATCCGCAGGCAGGAGCTGGAAGTCCTGGCCATCGATGGTGCCGCCCGCGATGTAGCGCTCGCCCAGAACCTGCCACATCTGCCGCAACATCCGGCTGCCCTTGTGCTCGAGTTGCTTCAACTGCGGTGATCGGAACACCACTTCGAAGGCAAGCCGCTTGAACAGTGCGGACTCCGCTTTCACCTCATCGTCGATGACGAGGCGGTAGTGATAACGATTCGTGACCGCACTGAGGAAATTCACATCGCTTGCGAGGCGGGTGGACTGGATGTAGCGACCGATGCGTTTGCCGATAAAGGGATCGACGCGCCGGCGGCGGATGGATCGCATCAGGTCGCCCAGCGGCGTGCCCTCGCCGGTGGGATGGCCGTGTTGTTCCGCCCAGGCCTCGATCTTCTCGATGTTGAGAAAGCCGGCCCGCACGCTGTCGTAGAGGTCGTTGAGTGAGTAGGCGGTGTCGTCCGCCCAGTCCATCACCTGGCATTCTATCGACTTGAACTTGTCGCGCGCCGCGCCGGGCGGCAGTTCTAACGGAAAGTCATGACCACCCATCGCCCAATCGAGGTGGGCCTGCTGGGCGTCATAGATGAAGTGATGCTCCGGCGATTTTCCGGTGGCGGATTTCAGCTCGGACCACAGGGATTTGTATTTCAGGATGCCGTCGAGAAACGCGCGGGTCGGATCCATGCCGGCGCGTTTGGCGGAAAAGATCCGCTCGGTGAGCAACCGCAGCGTCTGGGCGTTGCCCTCGAATCCGCCGTGCTGACGCATCAGGTGGTTGAGCGTGCGTTCGCCCGCATGGCCGAAGGGCGGGTGGCCGAGGTCATGGGACAGGCAGACCGCTTCCACCAAATCCGAATCGATGAAAAAATCCTCCTCCAGCGGGCCGTCCGGCCGCGATTTAAGCCAATGACAGATCGACTTGCCGATTTGGGCGACTTCCAGCGAATGGGTCAGCCGAGTGCGGTAGAAATCATACTCGCCGCTCCAGAAAACCTGCGTCTTGTTCTGCAAGCGCCGGAACGTCGGCGTGTGCAGCACCCGGTCGCGGTCAATCTGGAATGGCGACCGGTAATCCCCGGCATCCGTTTTGCCGGAGAGCCTTTGCATGTCGAAATCTCCGTAGAAGCGGTTGCGCATGGGCGCATCATTCAAGTTGAAGCAGCGGATTCAAACCACGAAATGCGGGAAAATTCACCGAAACCTGTGGTCTGGGCATCCGGGGGCGGCGAGGACACCCGCACCACGATTACGCCGCCACCACTTCGACTCGTCGGACAAAACCACTGCGCCGCAAAAGTTCTTCGCAATCCTCCCATGCGAGCCCGAGTGCACGCACGTCGGACAATCCGAGCCGTGCGACAACCTCACTGATGATCCCGCAATCCGCTTCCTCGAATTCAGCGTTCATCAGCGCGGTCTCCGCGCGATCCGCCAGATTCTCCGGAGTGATCTCATGGCGGAGACACGCTGCGATCTGCACTGCAACGGCTTGCCTGGTAATGAGCATGCGATGTTCCCGCAACATCATCTCTTGCGCAACACGGCTGGGTCACCGCCGCGTTGCTTGTCGCCCGAGTTGATGGTTTTCCGCCCGGCCTTCACCGCCGTTCTTTTTGTCAGAAGCCACCCGGTTCATAATCAGCCAGGTGCTCCATCCGGACGGCAACTATCCCCGGTGCGGGCTTTTTGACTCACGGCGCGTCAACATCCCGCGCAGGGCCGGATAGTCGATCTTCGCATTGTGCCGCCGGTCCAACGGCAGCGCTTCGAGATGAATGATATCATCCACTCCGAGTTCGCCGGCTTTTCTCCGGATTGCGGCGGTTTCCTGCGGGGTGCAATTTTTGCCGACCACCAGGGTGCGCCGCTTATGCCATGAAATCGCCGCCATCCGGAGGTTCGGAAACACCGCGCGCATGGCGCATTCGACGGCGAACGGGTAACCCAACGCGTCCGCCGGAAGTTCGCCAGGCGCAGGAAACCGCGGCAGTTTCTCACCACAACGCCCTAACAACCACAGCCGCCCTTGCTCATCGCTCCAGCCGGCGTCACCGGTGCGATGCCACACATCGTCATCCACATGAATCTTGGTCTCGCTGTCGCCGTGGCCCTCCAAATAACCGCGAAGCACGTGTTCACCTGCGACCACGATCTCGCCGGCTTGTCCGTTGGAAACCGCCAGACTGGAGAAATCCGCTGCGGTCATCGGCCCGAGTGGTGCGCCCCATTGGTCGGCGATGATCCTGAGCCGGACTTCCGGCACCGGCCTGCCGGAACATAGCCCGCCACCGTGCCGCGTGACCGATTCGATCTCCTCGCACGCCTGATCCGCAGCAAAGTGGCCAATCGGCTCCGCCTCCGTCGAACCGTAAACCGAATGAATCGCCGCGTCTGGAAGCGCGTCCCGCAGTCGTTTCAGCAGATCAGGAAAAACCGGTGCGCCTCCGGTGAAAATCTTCCGCAGTGGTGGCATCCCATCGGTTGATCTCAGCAAGCCCTCGAAAAACGCCGGCGAAGCGGTACTACGCGTCACTTTGTGGCGTTCGCATTGGCTGCGGATGGCGGCGGCATCAGGAGCTCCCGGATGGGCGAGATCCGTCGCGGCCAGCACGCTCGTCAGGCCGGACGCGAGATTCGCCAGCACGAAGACAGGCAGCGTCACCAGGTCCACCTCGCCATCTTCGAAATCGAGCGCGTGCGACAGGGCTCGGTGCTGGGCTAACAGAAAGCCGTGGGTTCTCACCGCCGCCTTGGGCATTCCGGTGCTGCCGCTGGTAAAAGTGATCAATGCGGGTTCGTCGTCTGGAACTTCCATGAGTGGCGACTCGCTCGAACCTGTTCGCCAGATCAGCGCACCGGGAAACCATGGCCCCGTAACGATAGGTTTCCCGATGCGCCGCAAGGCGGGAACAGCCAGCCGCAGGCACTGCGCTTTCCACGAACCGAAATAGGCGTCGGGCGTCAGGCGCTTGCAACACAGCGAGAGGAAATCACGGCCCGCAGAGGGGTCCGCCAGCATCACCCGGAGCCCGGCGTGGAATGCCGATAGAATGAATTCATACAACTCGATCGAAACCGGCTGGAAAACCAGAACCGCCTGCCCACGCTTCAGTCCCATCCGTTGCAGGGCACCGGACCCGGCGGATACCCGCCGCGCCAACTCACCGAATGTGACCATCCGGTCGCGCCCCATCCGCGAATCGACCAGCGCCGGGCGTTCCGGATGCAAGACCGCGCGCTCCGCCAGCAAGGACACCAGATTCATAACCGTTTCGAGAAAAGCGCATATTTTCTGAAAACCCTGCCTTGATAGCGCCCGGTGATCTTCAGCGATGTGTTGCTTTCATGCTGGAGCGCATGGATGGCTTCGGTGTATCCCTTTTTGAATCCGTTCAGCTGGACGTCATCAACTAACAGGCTTCCAAGCCCGGTGCTGCGCGATGCCGGATCCACGGCCAGGGATTTAACGATCAAGGCCGGAACCTCGCCCCGCGCCTCCGCCTCGATGTCGCGAATGGCGAAAACAAAGCCGCAGGGAACGCCATCGCGTTCGGCAATCCGGACGAACCCGGGATCCACCCGTTCGCGCACCTTGCGGTAGGCATCCAGAAAGGCGGTTTCCTCCAACGGCGTGTAGAGAAAATTGTTGGAGAAACCGCGCAGACTGATCGCATGAATCGTCCGGAGTTCCTCGTCGTAGCGTGCCGGATCCAATTCCCGGACGACGATGCCGGAGCGCTCGAGACGTTCCCTCAACCAGGATGCCAACGTTGGAATGCCATGCAGGCCAATGATGGAAGACGTGTAATGCGAGAGTTCCTCGAATCCCGCCTGCCGCCACCAACCGGGAAACTCCGGCGGATTGCGCGGCTCCAGCAGGAATGGCCCGCGGCCATCGCTCTCGATGACGAAGCGGTGACGCCGCCAGGTGTTGCCATTCATCGGACCCACCGCGATGCGGCAACCGGCTTCACTGAGTTTGCTCAAAGCGCCATCCAGCAGAAGTTTCGCGGCATCTCCATCACGAGCTGCGAAACCACCGATCGCGCCGATCCGCTCACCCTGAAGCACCGGGGTATCCTTCCACCACAGCGCGGCATGCGCGATCAGCGCCCCGGATGTATCGGTTAGATATGCCCGGGCATCGGGGTTTTCCACCGCGGCTGCCATCGCATCCGGAGTCGGAAGCCCGGGCACCAACGGAATTGGGGGACATGCGGAGCCTTCTTGGAAATAAAATGCAGTTTTTTTCATGGATGGATGAAAAAGCCGGGGAGTGACGCGGCAAGGGCAAGGAATCCTTCGATCAGCCAGAGCCCCGTGGCATGGCTGCGATAGCGCCGGCGGATCCGCTGCAACAGCAGGATCGCCATCAAGGTGCAGACCATCGCCACACCCGCAGGCAGCAACAGCCGCCCGTAATCCGGCCAGAACCAAACCAGTCCCGGCAAGCCGGCGATCAACCAGCCTTTGATCGTCGAGCGCAGCGGCTTCGGTGAAAAATGCCCGAGCCATGAAAGCGTCGCCGCGTCCAACATCGCCAGTTGGGCCGCCATGGCGAATGAGACCCCGGCGAGGCCTGTGAGGGCGGGGAGGGTCCCGCCACCCGCGAGGATCACCCATGGCAGGCAGCCGATGGCATGTGCAAGCACCGCATCGAGCCGATGGTCGAACACCTTGGTGAGCTTGTTCTTCCGCGTGGTGATGAGATGACAGAAAAACACTGCGACCGGTGGCAGCGCGAACCGCCAATCGGCGATGACGGCGCAGCCATAACCCAGCAGCGCGCCGCCTAACAAGGCACCGCCATTGAGCGTGGACCAGCGCGAGCCCCACAGCGCCAGTGCGAGCAGCAAGGCGACTGCGACGAATCGCCCAGATAGCGCCGCCGCATCAAGGGGCAGCAATCGCTCCAGCACGAAAAAACTTCCAAGCGGCACCACCAGATTGTCGAAGCCCCGGTCGGAAAGCCCTTCCGCCATCATTGCCAGCGTCGCGAGGATCAACCCGATCCACACGGCATGGACAGCGTCGGTTTTGCCAAAACCAACCAACGGACCATAGACGCACAGGAACGCCGTCACGAGAAAGATCGTCGAACCCTCAACGGTTTTGAATCCCTCGCCACAGCCATATCTGCGTTTTCCCCAGCGCGTGCCGGCCAGAGCTCCTGCGGCATCGGAAATGGTTAGAATGGCGATCGGAATCACATGCAATATCGCCTCGCCCCCGGCACCGTGAAAGACCGCCGCCACGGCCGGAGCGAACAGCACCTCGCCATAGGAAAGCCGCTTGATGCCGTGCAGCGCCGAACCCAGGCCGCTCCGCAAGGTGGGAATCCCTCGCAGCACGCCAAGCAGCGCGGTCGCAATTGCCGCCAACACCCAAACCGGAAGCGGGCGGTCAAAGATCCACGGGAATGCCACACACGCCGAACCCATCGCCACATGGACCGACTTGCGGGCCGTTTCCGCCGAGGCACCGGATCGCAAGGTCAGGAACCGGATCAGGGGCAGGCCGAGCAGCAAGCCCGCCAACATGCCTGAGACTTGAAGCCATTCCGGAGCGGTCACGCAGGCACCTCCTCCACCACGAAGCGGCTGTAGAAGAACGCCCGGTCCTGCTCGAACAAGCGCCCAGCCTCGGTTTCACAGGGCACCAGGCGGTCCGCCATGGTCTCCGGCCGCGAGCGTGGAGCCAGCATGTTCCAGTAGGCGAGGCGCGCGCCGGGGCTCGCCGTGGCGGCGAGCTTCCGCAACAACACCGCGGTGTTCTCCTCGCTCATGTATTCGAAGATATCGCTGAGGTTGAAGGCATCGAAGCGCCGTTGCGGATGTTCCGCCAGCAGCCCTTCGAGTGGTCCGTGGAAAACCTCGAACCGCCCTTCTGACAGAGCACTGCGGATCGGCTCGAAGTTTTTCACCTCCAGCGCCTCCGGCAACACACCGCCATGAGTGCCGGTTAGAATCCAGTGCAGATAGGGATTCTCCGCCGGATCCAGCACGGCCAGGGCGTGGCGGGTGCGCGTGAGGATCCGGTCCGCCACCGAGCCCTCCACATAGCGGAAAAACTCGGGATCGCGCCCCAAGGCACCCATCACGGTGCGGGAGAAAAACACCTGGAAAATCCATCGCCACCGGTGGTTGTCCCAGATCTCATGGTAAAACCGTTCCCGCTCCGCTGGCGGACGCGGAAGCAGCAATGAATGCACGCGTTTGCGGGAATGGGCAAGCGGCAACACCAGTTTCCGAAACATCGCGAAGTAACTTTCAAACTTTCCCGCGGAGCCGATTCCATGCTCGATGGCTTGCGGTTTTGAATCCCAGAACTCCCTGACATCCACCGGAAGTTCCAGCCGGAAGGACTGATAGATATCCGCCCGCCGCGACGACGGCCGCGAACCGAGCAGTTCGAGAAACTCCGTGTGTTCGAGTTTCAAATACGCCGCGCGCCGGAGTTCGATGCACGCGACCTGTGCCGCGCTCATCTCCACCGCCGTGACTGAAGCCGCGCCGTTGGCGAGCAAGGCGAAACTGTTATCACCCGCCGAGCCGATGCTCAGGCAATGCCTGCCCTGTGGTTTCAAGGCCGCGGCCAGCAAGCGCGAATCCTCCCAGCACTGCGCATAGCGGATCACCGAAAAGTCGGCGCGGTGCTGGATCTCGGATGTGCTCATGACTCGATGACTTTCACGGTTCCCGCCGCTCCGTCCATCTCGACGAGATCGCCGGTTTTCAGGATTCGGGTGATTCCGGGCAATGAAACGATGCACGGCAGGCGCAACTCGCGGGAGACGATGGCGGAGTGGGAGAGCAGGCTGCCGCGTTCGACTAGAATGCCGGCGGCGTTGGCAAAGAGGGTGATCCAGCCGGGGTCGGTGAAGCGGGCGACCATAATTTCACCCGG
>JBGSUP010000158.1:0-7444 GCA_041753485.1 Akkermansiaceae bacterium | reverse complement strand
GTTGGCGCAGCGCGGCGGATTTGAGCTGCGGGTGGCGTTGTTGCAGGGCCTCGGCAAGGGTGGAAAAAACGGTGAGCCGGGGGTTGAGGGAGGCGTAGGGGTCTTGGAACACCATTTGGAAATCCAGCCGATGCTGGCGGATCTCGCGCCGCGGCAGGGCGCTGAGATCGGTGCCGCCGAGGCTTACGCTGCCGCTGTCCGGCAGCAGCAACTGCATGATAATGCGTGAGAGCGTGGATTTTCCGCAGCCCGATTCACCGACCAAGCCGTGGATTTCGCCCTGCCGGACTTCCAGCGAGACATCGTCCACCGCCATCACGGATTCGCGGCCCTTGTGGAAGGTCTTGCGGATGTTTTTCAGTTCAAGCATGGGCTGGGGATGGATGGTTGGCAAGGCAGCCGGGGCAGTTTTGGACCAAATGGCCGGGCTCGATTTCCACAAGTTCCGGTTGGCGGTCGGTGAGGCACAGCGAGCTGTCACCCAGCGTGTTGCGCGGGCGGAAGGCACAGCCGGTGGGCAGGCGGGCGAGGTCCGGTGGCAGGCCGGGGATCGAGTAGAGATCCTCGCCCTTGGCGTGCGCGGATGGATTGGAGCGGTAAAGCCCGCGGGTGTAGGCATGCAGCGGATGCCGGATCAATTCGGCGGCCGGCGCGCTTTCCACCACGCGTCCGGCATAGAGCACGCTAACCGTGTCGCACATTTCATGCACCACCGCGAGGTCGTGGGTGATGAAGATCACCGCCGTTCCCGTCTCGCGCTGCAGCTTGCGGATGACATCCAGCACCTGCTTCTGCACGGTGACGTCGAGCGCGGTGGTCGGTTCGTCGGCGATGAGCAGGTCGGGCTTGGTGATCAACGCCATGGCGATCATCACGCGCTGGCGCATGCCGCCGGAAAACTCGTGAGGGTAGCCGTGGATGCGGGTGGCGGCGTTTTCGATGCCGACGTTTTCCAGCGCCTCGATCGCGCGGTGCAGCGCTTTTTTCCCGCTGAGGTTCTCATGGATTTCCAAAGGCTCCACCAACTGCGTGCTGACCTTGAGGTAGGGGTTGAGCGAGGTCATCGGGTCCTGGAAAATCATCGAGATTTTCCTGCCGCGATACGTGTTCAACTCCCGCTCGCCGAGGCGCAGCAGGTCGGTTCCCTGGAACAGGGCCTTGCCGCCCTCGATGCGGCCGGGAGGCATCGGGATCAGGCCCAACAACGAATACGCGGTCACGGATTTTCCCGAACCCGACTCGCCGACGATGCCCGCGACCTCGCCGGGCTCGACTTTCAGCGACACGCCATCGACCGCCTTCACCACCCCGTCGCGGGTGTGGAAGTGGACTTTGAGATCCCGGATGTCTAACAGGGCGGGCATGTTTTCGGTTCAATCCTTCGACGACTTCGGGTCGAGCGCGTCGCGCAGGCCGTCGCCGAGGAAGTTGAGGGAGAGCAGGGTGAGGATGAAGAAGATGGACGGGAAAATGAGCAGCAGCGGGTTGGACAGCATGCGGTCCGCGCCGTCCTTGATGAGGATGCCCCAGCTGGAGTAGGGCGGCTGCACGCCCATGCCGAGGAACGAGAGCGTGGCCTCGAAAAGCATCACCGAGGGAATCGTGAGCGTGGCATAGACAACGATCGGCCCGATGGCGTTGGGGATGATGTGGCGCAGCAGGATGCGCCGGTGCGAGAGGCCGAGGGATTTGGCGGCTTCGACGAACTCGCGTCCGGCGATGTCCTGCACCGAGGCGCGGACGATGCGCGAGATGCTCAGCCATGACAGCGCTCCGATGGCGACGAACAGCGGGATCAGCCCGGTGAAGGGGGCGATGGCATCGCGGTTTACGCCCGTTAGATCGACCAGCCAGTCGGTGAAGTCACTGGTGTAACCTTTCGCCAGCGCGGAAAAGAGGATGACGATGATGAGGAAGGGCAGCGAGTAGAGAATATCCACCGTGCGCATGAGGAAGGCATCGACCTTGCCGCCGAGGTATCCGGCCACCGCACCGACGGCGACGCCGATGGTGAGCGAAACCATGGTGGTGATGAGGCCGACGAGGATGGAGATGCGCCCGCCGTGGAGTATGCGGGAAAACAGGTCGCGGCCGAGGTGGTCGGTGCCCATCCAGTGGCTCCACGAGGGCATGGCATTCTTGTCAGGCAGGTTTTGCAATGCGGGATCCGGCAGTGCGGGGAAAAACGGCACGATGAAACAAAGCAGGATGATGAAGCCGAGGAAGGAGAAGCCATACATCGCGGCGCGGTTGTGGCGCAGGCGGATCCAGGCGTCGCCCCACAGCGAGTGGCCGACCTCCGTTCCGGCGTCAGGAACGGTGGTGGGGTTGGCGGTGATGGCTGGGGATTTCTCCATGGCGGGATCAGGCGGCGGCGCGCGCGCGCAGGCGCGGGTTGAGCCAGAGTTGGATGAGATCGACGAGGAAATTGGCGGTGACGATCAGCGTGCCGTAAAGCAGCACCGGCCCCATGATGAGGGTTTCGTCGCCGGTTTCGATGGCCTTGATGAACAAGCGGCCGATGCCGGGAATCTGGAAGATGGACTCCACCACCACCGAGCCGCTGATGGTGCCGGCGAAGGCCGGGCCGAGAAAGGCGATGGACGGGATGAGGCCGCCGCGCAGCGCGTGGCGGATGATGATGATGCGACCTTTCTGGCCCTTGGCGCGGGCGGTGCGGATGAAATCCTGATGGAGGATTTCCAACATGCCGGCGCGGGTGAGACGCGAGAGGTAGGCCGCGCTGACGAGGCCGAGCGTGAGGGCTGGCAGAAACATCGAGGCCGGATCGCGCGGATTCCAGCCGGACACCGGAAACCAGCCGAGCCTGCCGCCGAGAAACTCCGCCAGCAGCGGGCCGATGACGAACGCCGGCAGGCAGATCCCTAACAGCGCGACCGCCATGATGGCATAATCGGGCGGGGAGTTCTTGCGGATGGCGGCGAGCACGCCTGCGGGAATGCCGATGGAGATGGCGATGGCCATGGCGACGAGCCCGAGTGTGAGCGAGACCGGAAACGCATGCGCGAGGATGTCGCTCACTTCGCGGCCCTCCATCACCTTGATGCTGGTGCCCAGGTCGCCGCGCACGATGTTGTTGAGGCGCAGCCAATACTGGGTTAGCAGCGGCTTGTCGTAGCCATGAATCTGTTCCAGGCGTTCGCGCACGTTGTCCGGGATGGCCTTTTCATCCTGGAAGGGGCCGTAAGGCAGCGCGTGGACGAGGAAGAATGTCAGCGTGCCCAGCACGCAGAGCACGAGCAGTCCCTGCATCAGGCGGTTAGCGATTTCCCTACACATTTATCTAACAGTTAAAGGTTGCAGGGTGACGTGTTTCCACGGGTGGTTGTCGAGCACCAGCGGGTGCCAGCCGCGGACTTCGGGGCGGTGGAGGTAGAGGCGCGAATACCAGGCGATGGGCAGGATGGGCATGGCCTCCATGAGTTTGCCCTCGGCCTCGGCGAGGGAGTCAAGGCGGGCCCTCGGGTCGGACTGGTGGGCGGCCTTGCGCAGCAGTGCCTCGAACTCGGGGCTGTCCCAGCCGGTATTGTTGTTGCCGTTGCCGCGCGTCCATATGTCCAGAAAGGTCGTAGGGTCCAGATAGTCGCCGATCCAGCCGGCCATGGCGATGTCGAAGTTGAGGTTTTGCTGGGCGGCGACGTAGGATCCCCAGTCCTTCTGTTGGACTTCGACGCGGATTCCCAGATTGCGGAACGTCTGTTGCATGGCGTCGACGCCCGCGTTGAGCCGAGAGGTGAGCAGCTTGTAGGCAGGCAGGCCTTTGCCGCCGGGGAAGCCGGCCTCGGCGAGCAGGGCTTTGGCTTCCTCCAGATCGTAGCGCAGCACCGCGGGCGGGCGGTATTCGCCGAGCCGGGGTGTGAAGGTTTCCGCCGGGGTGAAGCCCTCATAGATGTATTTGCAGAGTTCCTCACGGTTGACGGCGAGCGCGATGGCGCGTCGCACCCGCGGATCATCAAGACCGGGGCGGGTGGTATTGAACCGCACAAAGGTGGTGCCGACGTAGGGCTCGGCGCGCAGGTATTGCGGATGTTTCCGCCGCGTCTTTTCCAAAAGGTCCGGCGGCAGACTGTAGGTGGTATGGAGCTGGCCGGCGAGAAACGAGCGCGTCTCGGTGTAAGGATTCTCGATGGGGTAAAAGCGGATGCCGTTGAGTCCAACATTTGCGGCGTCCCAGTAATACGGGTTGCGCCGCACCTCGATGAAGTGGTTGTAACGCCACTTGTGAAGTTTGAAAGGACCGTTGCCGACGTGGTTTCCCACCGTGGCCCACTTGGTGTCGCGGTCGGTCATTTTCCCGAACTTCAATATCACATGCCTGGGCACGGGAAACCAGGTGGTGTGGCGCGTCATGGCAGGCAGGTAGGGCACCGGCTCGCGCAAAGTCACCACCAGCGTGTGTGGGTCAGGCGCGTGCAGTCCGATTTTCGCGCGCTCGAAAAGATCCGGCGCGCCGGCCTCGGCGTGGGTGAGCAGGCGTTGGAGGACCATACGCCGGCTCTCCGGCGGGATATCATCCGGCCATTTGAAGAGTGATGGTTCGTCGAGGATGGCACGCAGTTGTTCCGCGTTGAGACGGTCGAGGCCCTTCGAAGCGAACAGGCTGCGGCGCTCGTCACCGGCGGGCGATGAGAGATCGCGCTTGGCGAGATCGCCGGCGTCGATGGATTCGTCGCCTTGGAAATTCGTCTTGCGCAGGATCTCCCACGGAGTGGGGAATCCCTCATCCAGCCCGCAGAGGATGTGGCCGCGTTCGTCACGGTTGTAGGCTTCGGCATTGCGGATCGAGTGCAGCATCGGCGCATAGGCCGCGGCCAGCTCTGGGTGGAGCATGCGGTGGTAGGAAAACAGGAAGTCCCCGGCGGTGAGCGGCACGCCGTCCGACCACTTCGCCTCCGGCCGCAGGTGGAAGGTCCACTCGGTGAGATCTTCGTTGGGTTCCCAGTGCGTGGCCACGCCGGGTGCCATCGCTTTGTCGTCGCTCGGATGATCCCCGACGAGACCCTCGAACAAGGCGTTGAGGATCTTGCTTTCCGGCACTCCGGTGACGATTTGGAGATCGAGCGCCCGCGGCTCGGCGGAATTTCCCACCAGCAGGATGCCCTCGCGGTTGGCGCGCTCGACCATGGTCTCGCGCTTGCAGCTGGTCAGCGCGGCGAGGGCAAGGGACAGGGTAAGGGTGGCGTGCGTCAGGTTCAACGCTCGGGACACTAGAGGGCTGTTCCACCCTGCCAAGGGATTTGTTGCCAGTGTTCTGCGGACGGCATGCGGGGAACCAGCGGCAAAAAGCGGCATCTCCGGCTGCAGGAGCCGGAGATGCCTGATTATCACCGGGTTGTTCAGAAGCGCCAGCGCGCTCCCAACTCGACGAGCACATCGCCATCGATGCCGGCTTCGTAGCTGATGGACTCGCTGGCGATTTCGACTTCCAGGTCCTCATTATCCATGAAGAGATAGCGAACTCCGGCGAAGATTTCGAGGGAGTCGCTCACGTCATAGGAAAGGCCCGCGAAGACATGGCCGTAGAAGACGACCTCGGAATCGTCGTCACTGCCTCCTCCGGTGTTGTTCGGGGGGGCAACCGCCTGGGACCAGCGCCAATCGACGGAGCTGTCCAGAACGGCGACGCCCGCACCGAGGCCGGCATATCCGTTGAGGCGGTCCGCGAGCGCGGCCTGATACTTGTAGTTCAGCGTGATCGGGATGATGTCCAGATCCGCCGAGGCTTCCCAACTGATGGCACCTGGTAAATCGGCGGTCTCGCTCCCGCTGGCATCGTCCTGGGTGTATCCCACTTCCAGATAGATGGCATGGCTCGCCGGGGAACCGGCTGTCTGGTATTCCATGCCGAGTTGCAGGCCATACATGGCCTCATCCAGATCGTTGAGATAGCCCACGGAGCCACCGATAAACCACTGCCAAAGCCCCGATTCGGGTGCCGGAGCCATTTCAGTGGCTGGAGTTCCCGCCTGTGCGGCGGTGGCAAGGACCAGCCCTGCCAAACATGCGAACGTTTTCGTTTTCATCGTCGTTCGGGTTGATGTTGTGGACACGCACACATCCGAGCGAGGAAAGACATTCCCCACATTCGGTGTGGTTCCGTCCATTGGAAGTCTAGATGGACATTCCAAGGTGCGCCACGGCTATTTTCCCCGCGTCGCGCGGCGGCTGTTCAGGAAATGTGCGCCTGATAAGCGGCGGCATCCATCAGCGCGGAAAGCTCCGCCGGGTTGGTGACGCGGAGTTTGAAGATCCAGCCCTCGCCGTAGGGATCGGTGTTGACCAGCGAGGGATCGGCCTCGACTTCCGGGTTCACCTCCACGACTTCGCCGCCCACCGGGGCATAGATGTCGCTGGCGGCCTTGACGGATTCAACCACGGCGGCGGGATCCCCGGCATCGACCGTGCGGCCAGTGACGGGGAGTTCGACAAAGACGACGTCGGTGAGTTCTTCCTGGGCGTGATCGGAAATGCCGACGGTGGCGATGTCGCCATCAAGGCGCAGCCATTCGTGGGACGGGCAGTAGCGGAGGTCGGTGGGGATGTTCATGGGGTAAAAGCTGGAAAACTGAAAAGCGGAAATGTCGGGATCAATGTTGGAGGTCGAGCGCGGTGGCCCATTCATGCCAGCGTTTTTGCAGGCCGTGACGAGACAAAATATCGGTGAAAAGCTGGCGGTCGAATCCGGGCAATTCCGCCAGATAGACGAGTCTCGCGCGGTCTTTGGGGCGGCCGACGGAGAGGGCGATGGCGGCCAGATGCTCGGAGCACATGACACGAATGCGGTGGCTGTCCCACTCCATGACCATGGCTGAGTCGAGTGCCTCAGTTTCCAATCCCGGAGCCGCGCTGAGGAACTGGACCGGAAAGCCATGAATCAATAGGCCCTCCTCTTCGAATTCTTTGAAACCGAGCGCGGCCAGTCGGGCGAAAAGTGGTTCCAGCGAGACGATCAGCGAACCGGCGGGAGGTTCGATGAACACAAAGACATTAATGTCCCGGGTTGCGAGTGGCTCACCGTGGAAACCGGCGGCCGTGGCTCCCCCGATGGCATATTGCTTCAGGGTTCTTTCTTGGACGACTTGCTCCAAGACATCGCAGACGGCTTGCATGATTTTTTAACGAGTTCGAGTTGGCGTGTCTCCTGGATGAACCTGCCGATAAGTTCGATTTTTTCGCCGATGGGAAGCAAGCGTTGTTTATTCCTCCAGTTTGGCATTCCACGGTTATTCATAATCAGTGAATCGGGTTACTTCGCAGGTTTGTAAAACGGCTTTTTCACGACTTCGGCCGGAAACAAGCGGCCGCGGACGTCGATTTGGAGCTCGGTTCCGGGTTTCGAGTATTCTGCGGGGAGATAGGCCATGCCGATGCCGGTCATGAGGGAGGGGGACAGCACGCCGCTGGCGAGTTCGCCGATGACCTG
>JBGSUP010000157.1:0-3067 GCA_041753485.1 Akkermansiaceae bacterium | reverse complement strand
CGAACACGCCGTTGGCGGGCATCAGCAGGTATTCGGTTGCGCCTGTTAGACGGAGCAGCGCGGTGGCGTGGTGGTCGAGCGATTCGCCCACCGGCACTTTCAGCTTCGTCCACAGCCGGTAGCCGGAGCCGGAAACCCCGGTGTCTGTCGAGCGGATCACCACGTGGCCGGAAAACGGGTCCTCCTTGGCCATGAAGTCGAAGGCGTTGTTGAGCTTTTCCTCCGGCACCTTCCAAGCGACCAGCGCGCCGTGGGCAAGCTTGGTGGAGAGCAGCGTCTGGCGCACGCGGCGGATGATGCCCGCCTCCTGCATCGCCCGGATGCGGACGAGCACCGTCTCCAGCGACACTCCGGATTTCTCCGCGATCAAATGAAACGGCTGACGCTGGAATCCGGAGATCAGATCCTCGGAAATCGCGAGGATTTTCGCGTTGATCGGATCGGTGTGCTCGATGGGGATGGTGCGAGGCATGGGGAAATTGGAATTCGTTTGCAGGCGAGGCGCTTGAGGTAGGCGAGGGAGTGGTCGCGATCAAGGATTCTTCCTCAACGGGATTCATGGAATCATGCGCGCGGCATTGACGGAACCGCCGTCATACATTACAAGAACCATATGAAGACCATCACAATCAATGTATCCGAACCCGTTTACGACGAATTCCGGCAATACGCCCGGAAGGTGGACCGCAAGGCATCCGAACTGATACGGGAAGCGATGGAGTTGTATCGGCAGCAGCACATGCAGCGCCGGACGACGCTGCGCGACCGGCGGCCGGCAAGCGTCGGCGGGCCGATTCAACCGATCATGGCGGAGGACGATCTCTTGGGGGAAATGCTCGATGACACACGGGATTGACACGGATTTTCTGATGGCAGTGGAGGTGCGTGAGCACCCGTTTCACCTCCGGGCAGATGCCTTGCTCACGGACCTGCTGGCGAAAGGCCATGACCTGGCCGTGGCCCCGCAGACCTTGGCGGAGTTCATCCACAGCGTGACGGACGGCAAACGCATGCCGCGCCCGCTCGGCATGGAGGAGGCGATCAACCGTGCGATCGACTGGTGGCAGGCCGCGGAGGTTGTGAGGGTGTTCCCGAACAGCGAAGCCGTGACGGATTTCCTCTCATGGCTGCAACTCCACGGCCTCGGCCGCAAACGCCTGCTCGACACCCTGCTGGCCGCCACTTTTCACCGTGCCGGCATCCGACACATCATCACCAACAACGATAGGGATTATCGGGCGTTCGGGGTGTTTGAAATCGTCGGATACCGGGCGTGAATCCCAGGTTTTTCGTGGCCCAGAAATTTGTTTGGCTTTGAGCGAGGAAACGTAGGCTCGTTCGTAAGAACGAGGAGGGGGGACGCCAGTGATAGGAAGATCGCATTCTCACGAATGCGCCTACTTGCTTGCCGCCGGTGATGCGTCCCGATATCCGTCACCAATGGATTATCCGGACCATCTCCCGCGTCTTGATGAGCAGGCGTATCGCGGCACCGCGTGGGTCCATTGGACGATGACGATGCGCGACCGCGCGCGCGGCTGGCTCGACGAACCCATGCACGGGCGCGTACGCGAACTTCTGTTGCACACGATGTCCGGCCACCACCTGCACTGCGCGGCGTATTGCCTGATGCCGGATCACGCGCATTTCCTGTGGATGGGCTTGTGGGAAGGCTCGGACCAGCGGCTGGCGTCGAGATTTTTCCGCAAGCATTGGAACGCGGAACTGGCAAGCTGCGGCGCACGGCTCCAGCCGCAGGCCTACGATCATGTGCTCCGGGAAAACGAGCGACGGCCGGATGCCTTCGAGGACACGGTGATCTATGTCTTCAAGAACCCGGAACGCGCGGGATTGGTGGCAGATTGGCGGGAGTGGCCGTATGCGGGGTCGATCCTCCCCGGCTATCTGGATCTGGCGGCGGCGGGCTTCGGCACCTTCTGGCCGATGTTGTGGAAAATCCACAATCGCGAACGCACGCGTTTCGGATCGTAGGCTCGTTCGTGAGAACGAGGAGGGTGGGCGTCGATGACAGGAACATCGCATTCTCACGAATGCGCCTACCGCGCCAGATTCCTGAGCAATTCCAGCGCCGCCTCCCGTTCCATAATCCTCCCCTCCAACTGCTCGTTCTGAACAGCCTCGAGGATTTCCTTGAAGCGCGGGCCGGGCTGGAGGCCGAGCTTGATGAGATCCTTGCCGGTGACGAGTGGTGGCGGAATGAGTGGCTCGGCGGCGAACTCGGCTTCCCTGGCCTGGAGAAATTCATAGTTGTCGGTGAAGCCGTTGGATGAGGCGCAATCGACGCGGTGAAGTTCCAACTCCCGCTCAAAAGTCGGCTCGGCCATGAAGCGTTTGAGTTTCGCCACGCGCATCTTCTGCACGTTCATGAACTGCATGTGGCGCGCGACCATCGCCACGACATCGGTGATGACCTGGTTGGGATAGCGCAGGCGGCGCAGGATGGTTTCCGCCATTTGCGCACCGAGCGCGTCGTGGCCGTTGAAGCGGATGCGTCCGTCGGGATCGATTGTGCGGCAGGGCGGCTTGGCGATGTCGTGCAACAACACCGCAAGGCATAACTCGATGGGCGCGTCCGGCGCGAGCATGTCGAGCATGATCATGGTGTGCGTGAACACGTCGCCCTCCGGATGCCACTCCGGCGGTTGTTCGCAGCCGACCATTTCCAACACCTCGGGTAGGAAGTGGCGGATAAGGTCGGTTTCCACCAGATGCTCGACTCCAGCCCTGCGGCGCGGCGAGGTGAGGATCTTGGAAAACTCGTCGCGGATGCGCTCGGGCGAGATCCGGTCTAACAAATGTGCGCAATCGCGCAGCGCGGCATCGGTGGCGGGTTCGATGGTGAAACCGATGCGCGCGGCGAATCGAACGGCACGCAGCAAGCGCAGGCCGTCCTCGGTGAAGCGCGCGTTCGCATCGCCGATGGCGCGAATGACGCCGGCCTTGAGATCCGCGAGACCGCCGACGTGGTCGATGACCTCGCCGGTTTCCGGCGCTTCGAACAGTCCGTTGATGGTAAAATCCCGCCGCCGCGCGTCTTCCTCCGGCG
>JBGSUP010000156.1:0-13713 GCA_041753485.1 Akkermansiaceae bacterium | reverse complement strand
CGATCGGCTCGCCCGCCAGATTGATCACGGCATGGTGGCCCGCCAAATCCAGCGCGGCGGGCGTTTGCCAGCGGTCGATTGCCGGCACGGAATCACCGCCGGAGCGGCTGACCCCGGTGCAGGCGAAGCCCGCGGCGGCTAGTAGCTCCGGCAGCCCGCGACCGATGAATCCGGTGACTCCGATGATCGCGACCCGTGGCTTGTCATGCATGCCGGGAACCATGGAGCGGATCCGCAGCGGGTAAAACGGATTTTCACTCAGTCGGCAGCCACAGCAGGGCGATCTGATCGATCTTCACGTTGGATTTCGTCGGCTTGAGCGGCTCGCTTT
The DNA here is from genome assembly GCA_041753485.1 of Akkermansiaceae bacterium. Taxonomy (GTDB): domain Bacteria; phylum Verrucomicrobiota; class Verrucomicrobiia; order Verrucomicrobiales; family Akkermansiaceae; genus Luteolibacter. Next base: position 13,382 of record JBGSUP010000156.1, on the reverse strand, counting down.
CGAGGGCGATGGAGGCGGGATCGAAGGAATCCGCGATTTTTTCCGCTTCCGCTTCGGTCTCGGCCTGAATGGCCGCGATTCCGGCACTGAGATCCTCGATTCTGGCACTGGCGCTGCCCACATCCTGTTGTTGCTTGTAGGCGGTGGTGGCCCTGCCGATGACCGAGGTGCCGCGGGTGATGGTGGCGGCCGAGGTCTTGCGTCCTAACAAGGTTCCGAGGATGCCGCCGAGCATCGAGACGCCTGCCTGCATTTTTGCGGCGCTGGCCTCGGCCTTTTCCTTGGCGAGCCGGTTTTCCGCCGCGCGCATGCGGGTCTCCAGAGTTTGGATTTTTTTCGCCGCGGCGGCGCGGATTTTCTCCACGGCCGCATCACGCGCCTCGTGGGCCTCATGCACCAGGCGGGCGCGGAAGTCGCCCTCGCTCTCGCCGAATTTCGACCAAGCCTTGAGCGCCGGGCAGGAAAAGATTTCGGCGCGCTCGTTGCGGTAGAGAAATTCCGCGAAATCCTTTTCGACCTGCTTGTAATTCGCTGCATTCATGGCGAAGCCGGGGAGCTCCCCGAAACCCGCGCCTTCCACCGGTGCGCCACCAGCCGCGTCGAGACCGGAGGGGGGCTCGACCTGTGTCTCCCAGTCGATGCCGCTGGCGGTGATGGGATTGACCAGGCGCACGACGCGGCTGGCATCCACTCCCGCCCTGGCGGATGAAAAATGCACCGTGGCGGAGCGCAGAAGGTGCGGTTGATAGATGACATCATTTCCACCGCCGGCGGGAACCACGAAGATCTCCCTCACTCCCGCGCCCACGGTGGGGCGGGCGGAGGCGGCTGCGGAAGGCCCGGACATGCCGGGCATGGCCATCGGATTCGCGGCGGCCGCGGCGGGCTTTGCGGTGCTCTCGAAATCCGCGCGTTTCGGGTCCATCAGCATCTTGATCTGGCCGCGGGTGAGCGGGCCGGTTAGATAACTCATCACCCAGCGCACATGGAACAGCGCCGGGCCATCCTCATGCACGTTGTTCATCAGGAACACGCGGTTGCCGAGGCCGGAGATCAGGCGTTCCATCGAGGCGCGGTCGAACCCGGCGTTCTGCGATCCGGCGGCACCTTCGAGCCCGTCGAGCACGCGGAGTTTGTCGCGCTCGGTCTGGAGGCGGCCGAGGAACCAAGTGCCGATGTTGGAGAGCGCCTTGTAATCGAGGTCCACCGGGTTCTGGGTGGCGAGGAGGCACCCGAGTCCGAAAGCACGGCCTTGTTTGAGGATGGTCATCATCGGCCGCTTGGACGGCGGATTGGCGGATGGCGGCAGGAACCCGAAGATCTCATCCATGTAGAGCAGGGCGCGCAGCGAGGTGGTGCCGTTTTGCGCACGCATCCAGCCGAGCATCTGGTTGAGCAAAAGGCTTACGAAGAACATGCGCTCCGAATCGCCGAGGTGGGCGATGGAAAAGATCGAAATGCGCGGCTTTCCGGCGGGCGTGTGCAGCATCTTTGCGATATCCAGCGGCGGGCCTTCCAGCCACGATGCGAAGCCGGGCGAGGCCAACAGATTGTTGAACTTCAGTGCGAGAGGCTGGCGGGATTTTTCCGGCAGGAACGATTCGAGGTCGATCACGCCGACCTTGTCGAAGGACGGGCTCTGGATGTGCCGGATCAGGGTTTCGAGGGTGATGTTGCGTCCTGCCGCCCATTCGCTCCGGAAGATGGCGGAGAGCAGGACGGCTTCGGGGCTTTGGGCCGGGTCCGTATTCACACCGACGAGCGAGAGCAGCGAGGAGACGGTGCTTGCGATCCGTTCGCCTAACAACTCGCTGTCGTCCATGATTTCGAAGGGTGGAGCTTCCAGCGAGCTGAGGATGGAGACCGGGATGCCCGCCTTGCTGCCGGGGGTGAAGATGTTGATGTCGACCTTGTCGCGAAAATGGCGGATGCGCTCCGGCGGCTGCCCCCATTCGGCGAGGCCGCTTTTCCACATGGCCGCAGTTTTTTCCGCATGTTCATCGGGTGAGATGCCCTTTTTCGCGGCGTCGTCCTCGTTGATCCACGGGCGGAAGCTTTTGCCATCGAGCTCGGGAAAGGTGAGCAGAAGGTTGGAGATGTCGCCCTTGGGGTCGATGACGATGGCCGGGATGTTGTCCATCGCCGCTTCTTCCAACAACGCGAGGCAGAGGCCGGTCTTGCCGGAGCCGGTCATGCCGAGCACCACGCCGTGGGTCACGAGGTCCTTCGAGTCGTAGAGCAGCAGGTCACCGTCGGCCTGCTTGGTTTCCGGATTGTAGCCGCGGCCGAGATAGAACTGGCCGAGTTTCTCATAGGCGGAAGGCGGGGCGTTCATGATCCAGGGATGCTGCAAAAAGCCGCGGAAATTGCCAGCGGGAATGCAGCTCGCGAGACGCCAAGCTCCTGAATGCGGCGGATCAAGCCTTTTTCAACGCGCACGGCTTGGGATGAGTCCGCTCGTAGGGGGACTCTCCAGCCGCGAGGCGGAAGATCCGCTCGGCGCGGACGCGCACCGCTTGTTGGATCAGATAGCCGGCATACGCGGCCGTTGCCGTCGCCAGGGTGATTCGCTCAAAACTTTTCATGGGACTTGTTCGTGTGGAATGAATGCCTCCCTGGGAAACAACCGGAGTTATTTCCTTGAGAGGCGATGGCAAAATATGCGCAGTGCGAAAAAATCACAAGCACGAATGTGCGCAGGGCAAGGGACAAATCGATCACAACCGGAAATTCCGGCAATGCGGACGGCCGCTCGCGGCAGTCTGCCGGGTGATTCGGCCGCGGCGAATGGTCACGGCTTGGCTCTGGCTGGCGAGATTGTCTGGGGCTTGATTCCTGGCGGCGTTTGCACGAGCATCGGATCCATGCCGTGCATCGCCCTGCTCCAGTCCAAGACCTTCCCCACCAAGGCGTTGGCCTTTGATCATCATGAATCGCTCATCCGCCATGCTGCGGCGAATGGGGCTGGGATCGTTGTCACCCAGGAACTTTTCCTCACTCCCTACTTCTGCACGGTTGAGGACCCCGCGCTCTTTGATCTCGCCGATCGCCTGCCCGGCCCGGTGACCGACCGTTTGGGAAAGCTCGCCGGCGAACTCGGCATCGTCCTGGTTTCCTCGCTCTTCGAGCACCGCGGTCCGGGGCTTTATCACAACACCGCCGCGATCCATGACGCCGACGGCACGCTGCTCGGCCTCTATCGGAAATCCCACATCCCGCAGGACCCCGCTTTCGAGGAGAAATTCTATTTCACCCCCGGCGACAGCGGATGGCCGGTCTGGACCACGAAATTCGGCAAACTCGGAGTGCTCATCTGCTGGGACCAATGGTTCCCGGAAGCGGCTCGGCTGATGGCCCTCGGCGGGGCTCAGGTGCTCATTTATCCAACCGCCATCGGCTGGCTGCCTAACGAAAAGCCGGCGCTCGGCGATGCCCAGCACTGCGCATGGGAGACGGTCCAGCGAGGCCATGCCGTTGCCAATGGCTGCTACCTTGCGGCTGTCAACCGCTCCGGCACCCAAGACGGCACCGAGTTCTGGGGCCGTTCGTTTGTCGCCAACCCCTATGGCGAGGTCGTCGCCAAGGCCTCCACCGAGCACGAGGAAATCCTGCTTCACAACCTTGATTTCGAAGTTGTTGAAGACTTCCGCCGGATTTGGCCGTTCTTCCGTGACCGCCGCATCGACGCCTACGGCGACCTGATTAAACGCTGGAGAACTTGAGAAAATGGCAAACCCTGCCGGAGGATGGGCGGGTTGAATTCAGGCCTTGAACAATTTGCTGCGACAACTTGTCTCAATTCTTGGACACATTGAGCTGATTGGCCCCCTGCACAAGTTGCCTTCACTTTTTATTTATTGTAAATCAGTGAGTTGTGATTTAAAAATCCTGGGCATGGGGAATGCTTCCTGATCAACGAGTGGATGCAAGCTGCCGAAACGGACAGGGGCAGTAGTTACAAAAAGACCACATTGAAGGTATTTTCAAAGAAAGTAGGAATAAATCCTTCTGGCGCGACGTTTAAATTAGAACCCCACAGTATTATGGCATACGAATCAGAAGGCAGTCTAAAGCTCTACCTGAGAGAGATTTCCAAAACACCTCTTCTCACTGCGGAGGAGGAAATTGCTCTCTCGGAGCGCATCAAGAAGGGTGATCCCGAGGCGCGTTTGCACATGATTCGCGCCAACCTGCGCTTGGTCGTCAAGATCGCGCAGGACTATGCCAACTACGGCATGCCAGTGACTGATCTGATCTCCGAGGGCAACATCGGCCTGATGAAGGCCGTCGAACGCTTCGATCCGGAAAAAGGCGGCAAACTCTCGACCTACGCCGCGTGGTGGATCAAACAATCGATCAAGCGGGCTCTGGCCAACCAATCCAAGACGATCCGCCTGCCCGTCCACATGGTGGACAAGATCGCCAAGATGAGGCGCATCGCCGGGATGCTCACCGAGGCGCTCGGCCGTGAGCCCACCGACGAGGAATTGGCCGATGAAGTCGGAGTCCCCCGCCGCAAACTGGCGATGTTGCGCCAGGCATCCCATCGCCCCACCTCGCTTGATGCCCCGATCAACGAGGGTGAAGCCACGGAATACGGCGAGGTGATCAGCGATGAACGTGCTGTCAATCCGCTGGACATGCTTTCCGACAAAAATCTCCACGGTGAACTCGATGGCTTGCTCGCCGTGCTCGACGAGCGCGAACGCCGCATCATCGACGAACGCTTCGGCCTCAGTGGACGCAAGGCTCTCACTCTGGAGGAAGTGGGCCGTGAATTTGGAGTGACCCGCGAGCGAATCCGCCAACTCCAGAATTCGGCGCTCACCAAGATGCGACGGGCGTTGCGTAAAAAGGAAAAGCCCATTCCAAAGCCTCTGGCCACCGGCTTAGCCTGATTTTGATCTCAAGTGTGTTCTGCATTCGGTGCGCAACTGCGGCGGTTCAACCCGCCGCAGTTGTTTTTTGCTTCGAGACGCGCAGCAAGCAGCCTGAGTCACCCGAATCACGATTCCATCCGAAGCGTCCGCCAGCGCTGCGACTTTTTCCACAATCCGCTTGCATCAGCCGCGTCGGGCCCCTATTCGTCCCGCCCCGCCTGCCGGAGCATCAACGCGAGGATAGCTCAGTTGGTAGAGCAGTTGGCTTTTAACCAATTGGTCCTGGGTTCGAGTCCCAGTCCTCGTATTTTTTTCCAAGTGACTGGAAGCAAATGTTCTTCAGTTTATTGGCAGCTCGAAAAGCGGGCCTCTGTGCATGAAAGTGTGCCGTGTGTCCGCATTTGGATGATCCCGCTCAAAGTCGTCTACGATTGGCTTCGGCGGCTCTGTTCGGCTTTTCATGTAGTGCCCGATCTTCGCAGAGCTGACTTCACAAAATTCTCTGACTTTTCCCACAAGGTGTCAGCGAGCTCTTGCCCCCACAACGGGTGCTCGATGATCAGGGGTTTTCCATCACTCTCGGGATCCTTCTTTCCTCGCCAGCGCCATCGGCATCCGACATGCTGACGGAAACGTATGGCGCTCGGAGTTTCGGCCGCGATCTCGGAAGCGGAACCCCATTGGAGAGCCTTTATCAACTCCCTCAAGGTCCGTGGGATCGGCATCCCGGATCTCCTCACCTCCGATGCCCACGAGGGACTCAAAGCCGCCCTGTGATATGTGACCATTTCCGCCATTCCCACCGCGCTGCCGAACGCACCTGCGGGAAAATCAGGCTCGCAGGCGAAAAGATGGAGCTTTATCGAAGAACGCTTGGTTTTGCCGTCCTCACTTTGAAGAGATTCGCAGATTTTCCAATTGCGTTGTCGTTCATCTCTACAGAGGGTGTGAGTGACTTATGACAGTTTTTCTCGCACTCGCCACCGCGCTCCTTGCCGCGGTCTCCCTATCCGTTGCAGGGGCTGCATCTCGGCCGAACATCGTCTTTCTGCTCATCGACGACCTGGGCCATGCCGATTGCGGGTTCAATGGTGGCAAGGAAATCAGGACGCCCCACATCGATGCGCTTGCAGCGGGTGGTGCGGTGCTCGAGGCGCATTACGTCCAACCGGTTTGCTCGCCGACACGTGCGGCACTGTTGACGGGTCGCTACCCGACGCGCACCGGCGTTTACACCGTCGTGCGACCGCACGCGAAGTGGGGCCTGCCGCTCGGTGAGCGAACTCTCGCGAGCGCCCTCAAAGCCGCTGGCTACATCACCGCAATCACCGGCAAGTGGCACCTTGGTGAATTCGAAGCGGCCTATCGCCCCACTTCGCGTGGATTCGATCATCAGTACGGCCACTACTTCGGAGCCCTCGACTACTTCAGCCATGTCCGCGACGGGAACCACGACTGGTATCGCGACGATGTCGAATTGAAGGAGGAGGGCTACAGCACCCGCCTCATTACCAAGGAGGCCTGCCGGTTGATCGAAAAACAAGAGAAATTAAAGCAACTGTTTCTCTATGTGCCTTTCAACGGCGTCCACACACCGATGCAGGTGCCCGATTCCTACCTCTCGCCCTACTCCTCCTCGCTCAAAGGTCCGCGCCTCAGACTCGCGGGCATGCTTGCAGCCGTCGATGAGGGCATCGGTCAGATCGTCGCCGCGCTGGAGAAGGCCGGGCTGCGCGAAAACACGCTGATCGTTTTCTCCTCCGACAACGGAGGGCCCAAGCCCGGAACGAACACGCCCCTCCGCGGACACAAGGGCAGCCTTTTCGAGGGCGGAGTCCGCGCGGCCGCCTTTGCCAACTGGCCTGGAAAAATCCCCGGCGGACAGCGCATCCGGCACCCCATGCAGATCATCGACTGGTATCCGACCCTGATCACCCTCGCAGGAGGCAGTCTCGAGCAACCCTTGCCCATCGACGGAAAAAACATCTGGCCCCTGCTCACGGAGGGTGCCGCTTCACCTCACGAGTTCATCCTTACCGCCCAGTCGCCCGACAGAGCCGCTCTCCGCCGCGGCGAATGGAAGCTGATCCTGAACCGCTCAGCCGGGGGAGCGAAGGCGAAGGGAAGGAACAAAGGCAGGGAGTCAGCAGAACCCCCCGCCCTTTACAACCTCGCCAAAGACCCCGGAGAAACCACCAATCTTGCCGCGAACGAACCCGCCCGCCTCGCGGAGATGACGACCAAGTTCGAGGAGATTCTCAAAGACGCCTTGCCTGCCGGGGAGAGCGCGGCTAAGTAATGTGCATCGTCAAATACAGGAAATACTCGAAAATTGAACCCATTTACTTCCCATCCCATGCTCCCATCTCGACAGCATCTCTTCGCTGGTCTGGTCACGCTGCTCGGACTTGGCGCGCCACCGATCGGTGCCCAGGCCCCCAATAGCGCTTGGGTCTATCCCTCGGCGACGGGGAACCTGCTTTACCAACTCGACGAGCGCGGGCAACGCATCACCGATTTCTCCCAGTGCGGCTATCGCGGCGGCACCGAACCCTTGCCGAATGTCACGGCACTCATCCCGCAGAGCCGCTGGGTCTATGTCAGCCCCGGCACCGGCGATGACACGGCGCTGATCCAGGCTGCCATTGATTCCGTGGAGGCGCTGACGCCGGACGCCAATGGCTGGCGCGGCGTGGTCTATCTCAATGCCGGCGAGTACCAGCTCGCCACCACGCTCACCATCAATGCCAGCGGCGTGGTGCTCAAAGGCGCGGGCGATTCCTCCACCACCGGCACCCGTCTGCGGGCGACCGATCCGCGGCAATACACGCTCATCTCCGTGAGTGGTTCCGGCAGCCGCAGCACGGTGAGCGGCACAACGCACGACCTCACGCAGAAGCTGGTGCCAGCGGGCACCCGGACCTTTGCAGTGGACAGCACCAGCGGCCTCGCCGTGGGGCACACCGTCATCGTGAAACGCCCGAGCACCGCCAACTGGATCGAGGATATCGACATGGATCAGCTCGGACCCGACCCGGTAGTGCCGTGGACCGAGGGCTCGAAGGACCTCCTTTTCGACCGCACCATCACGCGGATTGACGGAAACTGGATCACCGTGGATGTGCCGCTGCCGCAAACCTTCGAGTCGCAGTATGGCGGCGGACAAATCTGGCGCTACACCTGGAGCGGGCGCATCCAGCAGGTCGGCATCGAGGATATTTATGGCTTCTCGGACTATGCGAGCAGCACGGACGAAAATCACGCATGGACTTTCATCCGCCTGGCAAATCTGCAGCATGTCTGGGTGCGGAACATCACCGCGCAGTATTTCGGCTATGCGGCCGTCAGCGTCGGTGAGGGTGCGAAGTGGCTGACGGTGGCGGACTCGCTATGCCTCGACCCCATCTCGGAAATCACCGGTGGCCGCCGCTACTCCTTCGATAACACGGGCGCGGAATGCACCCTGTTCGTCAACAACTACGCGCGCAAAGGCCGGCACGACTTCGTCTTCGGCTCCACCGTTCCCGGGCCGAACGCGTTCGTGCACTGCACTGCGGACACGGCCTATTCGGACACCGGGCCGCATCAACGGTGGGCGGTTGGCGGGTTGTTCGACCTCGTGACGGTAAATGGCAACCAGATCAATGTGCGGAACCGTGGCAACTCAGGCACCGGCCACGGCTGGGTGGGTGCCTACATGGCGGTCTGGAATTGCAAAGCGGACGGCTTCAGCGTGCGCAATCCACCCACCGCGCGCAACTGGCTCGTCGGCTCCATCGGCACCATCGCCAGCTCCAGTGGCATCGCCGTAGGGGCCGATCCGCCGGGTACCTATGACAGCAGCGGACCCTCAGGCACGGGCAAGGCCGTGCATCCGCGCAGCCTTTACTACGGGCAACTCCAGCAACGGATGAAATGGCCCGGCTCGGAGTTTCGTGAAGTGTGGCTCGGTGATGTGGACCAGCACTACAGCACCGGCGGCACGGGAAACACGGTGAACTGCGATGCCACCTGGCTGACGCAGGTGGAAGCCCTCGGCCCGCTGCCTGCGGATGCGAAGTTCGATTACCTGGTTGGCAATCGCTACACCGCATGCACCTTGGATTTTCCCCTCGATCCCGGCGACACCATCGTCGCGGCATCACTCACCGTCAGCCTGCGCGCCATCACCAGTGCCGAAGCGGACAACATCTGGCTGGACAGCACGACCAACCCGCAGAGCTACGCCAGCCTCGGCTGGACCCCCGTTTCCACCGCCGCGCCGACCGTGCGCACCATGGAGGTGTCACCTTCCTTGCTGGCCGACGGCCGGCTCAACCTCGCATTCGGCACCAACACCGCGGTGGACTTCGCCACACTGCATCTGCAGGTGCAAAAAGCGCAACGCTCCACCTCCACTCTCACGCTCGCCCCGGTCGCGGATGCCTATGTGCGGGGCGGGGTCAATGCCGCCACCAACTTCGGAACGGCCACGTCGTTGGTGACGAAGGAGGATTCGAACCCCGACGTGGATCGCGAGTCGTTTCTGCAATGGGATCTCAGCGGCGTCAGCGGGAAGATCGTGCAGGCCAAAGTGAGGCTCGCCGTAACCACAACCGGCCAGGTCGGTAACGAAAGTTGCGCGTCCTTTGTCAGCAACGACACCTGGGACGAGACCACGGTGACGTTCGCCAACAAGCCGGCCGCCGACAAACTCTTCGCCCAGTGGCTGCCGGTCACCGGGCAAGCCGTGGAGTTCAGCGTCACCCCGCAAGTCCTCGACACCCTGCTCGGCGATGGCAAGCTTTCGCTGAGCATCCTTTCCACCGACAACTACGGTGCCAATGGCACCGTCACCTACGCCTCGCGGGAGAACTCGACGGTGGCCAATCGTCCGCAACTCATCCTGACCATCGAGAACCCACCCACGGCCGCCATCAAGGCCGCCACCGGCAGCACACTCAATCTCGGAACCGCGTGGACCGGTGCGTTTGTGCCCGTCAATCCCGACACGGCGACGTGGAATGCCACCTCACTCACCGGTGCGATGACGCTGGGTGCCGATCTGAGTTGGGCCGGGCTCATCGTGAACGACCCCGCGGCACCGCTCACCTTCAACGACACCCAAACGCTCACACTTGGCGGCGGGGGCATCGACATGGCGGCCGCCACCGTGAACCTCACACTGAATCACCCCGTGCTTCTCGGGGAAAACCAAACATGGCATGTCGGCGCAGGCCGCACCCTCGCCGCCAATGGCCGGATTTCCGGGCCGCGCACCCTCACCAAAACCGGCACCGGCAACTTGATCCTTTCCGCAGCCAACACCTACACCGGCACCACCACCATCGGCCAAGGCACGCTGGCCTTCACCACCGCCAACACGCTCGACGGAGGCCTCACCTTCGGCACGACCGCCGGCAGCACGGACACGTGCGCGCTGGATTTGTCCGCCGCCAGCGCGGCCTTTGACGGCAACTTCCTGGTCCGGACGGATTCCGCCACGGCCCATACCATCAGCATCGGCAACGGCCGGTCGCTCACGGTCGATGGCAACTTCACAGTCGGTTTCAACTCGGAAAACAACACCACCACCAACCTCACCGCCGCGGGCTTGGGGGAACTCAAGATCACCAGTGGTAATTTACAGATCGGCGCATCCAACACCAACAACCGTGGCAATGCCGCCACCCTCGACATCTCCGGCCTGGCCACCTTCACCTATGACAACGGGAGCGGAAACTTCCGCGTGGGAACCGCTGGGGGGAGCGCCAACACCGGCGACAACTCCGCAGCCGTGATCCTGGCGGACACCAGCACCATCACTGCCAACCTCGTGTCCACCGACACGCTGGGTCGAAACCTCACCGCCATCCGCTTGGGTAACGGCGTGAACACCATCAACGCCAACACGATCAACATCGGCTTGACCGCTGGCCGTGTCCAAAACAGCACCTTGGATTTCAATACCGCGGCCGGCACCCTCACCGTCCGCAACGCGGCGGGAGATGGCCGGGCGAACATGACGGTCGGCTACGGTAGAGCCTGTCCCAAAACCGGCAAGATTGGCGGGCGAGGCCATGTTTTGTTCGGGCGAACACTTATTTTAAGTGTCCGTTGGTCGGTCACGAGCGCAAACCGAGGACTAACAAAGGCGACGCGCGTTCTAACTTCCGACTGCGGGCCGGATTCGGCGGTGGTCATCCCAAGCCAACCGCGATTGGCCCCGGGTGGCGACTTTGCCAGCGTGGATGATCAGGCCGCCCGTGATTTCGGCGGGCGGGTCTCGGCCCGTGCCTGGGCTTGGCGCTTTTGCTCGGCCTGGGCCAACCGTGCCACCACCCACAAGTTATGGGTGAGCACCGCCCAACCCACCGCCAACTGCCGGTGCATGAAGCCCTTGGCCGGCAGCGGGCGGCCGAGGAACACGTTCTTGAAAACGCCGATACGAGCTTCGGTGCCGGCTCGTCTCTTGAGCCCTTCGCGGAAGCTTGGCTCGGTGTCCAAGCGTTGCGCCAACTCCGTCACATCGCGCGGACACAGGCCGCTGCGGATGCCGCGATCTGCCAGCATCCGGTCGTTGTCCTTGCTGGCCAGGCCCCGGTCACCCCAGGAGCATTTGAGTCCCAAATGTTGGACCTCGACCAGCCGCTGGACTGCCGGAGCGACCAATGCGCTGTCGGTCGGATTGCCCCGGCACAACTGGTAATCGACGATGATCCCCTCGCGGGTTTCGCCCAGCCACAGCTTGTTGCCGAACTCCACCTCCGCGCCCGCCTTGCCGCGCACGATCACGTTGAGCGCGTCATCGTAGAGACTCAGGATCTTGTCTTCGTTGGCCACCCGGCGGCCGCCGATGATGCGCTCATGCGCCTGTTTGACTGCGGCGGGAAGCTGCTCGAGCACCCGTTCCATGCGGGCCATGATGACCCGCGCCTGCCCCTCGGTCAGATCCGTCTCATCCCGGCGGCTCTTGAGTGCCTCCAAATGCGCCCGGGCATGACCGGCGATGCGGCGCTCCAAGGTCTTCATCTCGCGCAGCACCCGTTTGCGATGCTTGCGGCTGTCCGGCAGCCGCCGCTTGGCACTCATCTTCATGCACAGCGTGTTCATTTCGCTGAGGAACTTCAGGGGCTCCTGTGGCATCCGGTTTCTCAGACCGCTGTTGCGGATCAGCACAGTGGCCTTCATCAGCGTGCGCGCCGCATCCCGCAACAACACCCAATCGATCGGAAAATGAATGTTGGCCTTCAGGCACGTGCTGTCGAAGAACACCTCCTCACAGCACACCGGGGCCGCAAGGCCGAACGCCAGCGCCGGACTCTGCGCCAGCTCCCCGCCGGGACCGCTCGCCGTCAACAGCGCGGTGAGCTTCTCGTTGATGACGCGCAGGTCCGCTTCGCTGCTCCAGCGGGCGAACCGGTCGCTGGTGCTCTTGGCAAACACTCTGACCGCATCGAGTTCGCCCACATGCAGGAACCACTGCAACAGCGGACTGTCGGCGAGCCGCACGCAGAACTCCCGGTGGGCCAGTCCTGTCAGCCCGCGCGCGATGTTGGCGCGCAACGCCAACACGCTCCATCGCGCGAAACGCGCCAAGCGCTTCGCGCTCATCGCCGACGCGTCGATCTTGTGCTCGACTGCCGCCAGGTTGACGAACTCCTGCTCCAAACCCGAGCCGGACAGGATTGCGTCGATGCGCTCGAACATGTCGCGCTGCTCGCGGTAATCCAGCGGACCGTAAACGCAAGGAAGGGCTGGACGAAGGGCGGGTTGATAGCTGATACTGTGCACGGTTCGCGGCTTGGTTTTGTTCGCTAAACAACTCATAGACCGCGAATTTCGGGCATGGGAGCCTTTTTCGGCCCCCATGCCCACTTTTTTGCAGCCGTAACCTCCTGTGCCACAAGCGCTTGTCGCCGCTGGGACAGGCTCTATTTAGCTTCTGGGCAGCGGTAGGTGACGTGTTTCCTCAGGCTTGGCAATTGCCACCAAAAAGATCGCGACTCACCCATGGCGCCGGCATTGCGGCGCTGGGACATCTTATGGATGCCATCGTCGACCGCCTCAGGCACACGGGACAACCCAGCCAGTCAGACTTCGCTGCGGACCTCGAACCAATCAAGCCATACTGCAGTTGGACGGCTGGCTACTGGGACTTCGGCCCCGGAGTCCAACGAAGGTGGGATGAAATCCAGAATACTTCGAAGGACATACACCTTCTGGCGAACTTTCTATTAGTGCACTATCGTCGCCTTGTTTGGGATCGCGTTCATCCCAAACAGGAGGTAGCCCACTAATCAACTGTGCTCCTAAACAGCCTGCGCCGATGATCCGACGCTGAAACGGCAGTACGAACCGAGCGGTGCGGAAGCGAGATCCTTTTGGGGACTGTCGCCCGCACACCTCGAAGTGTACCACTCAGGGACGGGTCGAATCCTCGTTCGCGGAACAAAGAAGCCGGGAGCCTTTGCGATTGGCTCCGGGGAAACCCTCATGCCACCAGGCGCTCTGGTTCCCTCA